>JAHJVF010000141.1 GCA_018828505.1 Bacteroidota bacterium
AAAGTACCTGTTTCGGATAGCTTCAAGATATTCTCTTTTAGCTTTATTACTCATAATATGGCAAAGCCATCACTTTGTGATATTCCTTTTTTTTCGGTTATATATATTATGAGGCAACGACCTAGTTCCAAACATCATTTGGGTTACATTATTTATGAGTCAATCCGAAGACACTTTTTTTTTACTCACAATTATTGACTATGCTTTATAATTTTCGTATTATTCACAGTGAAAATTTAATCAATTGCATTTTTGTTCTGATTAATAATTGTCGGAGTAGAAAGGGTAACTAAATTACCCTGCATGAGAGCTACTCTATCCGAGTTGAAGAGACAAAAAAAGGAGTAAGAGTATATGAGAAAACTGTTACTGTTTAGCATTCTCGTCCTACAAATATTTTCCATTCAAGCTTTTGCACAGATAGGTAAAATTAAGGGTGTCGTAAAAGATGCTTCAACCAACGAGCCATTAATTGGTGCAAACGTACTTCTTGAAGGCACAACCATCGGCTCAGCAACAAATGTTTATGGTTATTATGTAATAATTAACGTTCCGCCCGGAACTTATAACCTTAAAGTATCAATGATTGGTTATGCTCCGGGAATCGTTCAACAATTGCGAGTCAGTATAGATCAGACTACGGAAATCAACTTTGAACTTATCCCTATTACTTTCCAAACCGAGGAAGTTGTTGTTGTTGCAAAAACACCAATCGTTCAAAAAGATGTTTCCGCAAGTCGTGTAAATCTAAATATTAAAGAAATAGAAAATTTACCTATTACCAGCATCAGCGGAGTAATTGGATTACAGGCAGGTGTCCGTAGCGGTTTGGAAATCCGTGGTGGTTCAGCAAGTCAAACTGCTTTCTTATTAGATGGTATTACTCTTCGAGATGAAAGAGATAACTCACCTTTTACAGGTATTAGTTATTCCGCTATTGATGAAGTACAGATCCAGACAGGAGGCTTCAATGCTGAATACGGAAACATAAGATCAGGACTTGTAAATGTCGTTACTAAAGAAGGTGCAAGAGACAAATACACTTTTAGTTTAATTACAAGATATAGTTCAGCTTCACAAAAACATTTTGGAATGTCACCTAATGATCCAAATTCTTATTGGATTCGTCCTTATGTCGATCCGCAGGTTGCATGGTTTGGCACAGAGGCTATTGATCCAGTTAGCGGACAAAAGGTCTGGGATGCTTATACACAGCAGCAGTATCCTAAGTTTGAAGGCTGGGTTTCTGTTGCCGCAAAAACTCTTCTTGATGATGATCCGACCAACGATTTAACACCTGAACAGGCTCAGAAAATCTTTTTATGGCAGTATAGAAGAGTATTGGATATTCAGAATCCGGATTATGAGATTGATGGTAGTCTTGGTGGTCCTGTTCCGTTCGCTCGGGAACTTGGCAATCTCAAATTCTTTGCTTCCTACAGACAAACCCAAAGTATGTATGTTGTTCCTCTTTCCCGTGATGGATTGAATGATTGGGTGGGACAACTAAAACTTACTTCAGATGTTGGACCGGGAATGAAATTGATGGTTCAGGGATTATTAAGCGAAGTGCAGGGTACAAATCATAACAATGCCGGATTACCGGGTATTTTCAGATCTCCTGAAAGCATTGGCTCTGTTATGAACAGAGTAAGTTATATTGATGCAAGGATATTTGCCCCGAATTATTGGGCACCCAGCACAATCAAATACACATCTTTTGGCGGAAAATTTACAAATGTTATTAATCCTACTACGTTATACGAAGTAACATTAAGTACTTTTAAATCTAAGTATAGTACAAATCCAGGAAGTGCTAGAGATACATCCAAAATTTATAACGTCGGTGGAATTCTTTTAGATGAAGCACCATTCGGTTTTGCAGACTTTCCATCAACAGGTATTAATGGATTAAGAATGGGCGTTGGTTTCAGCAACTCTCGCGATAGTAGTGAAGTTAGTGTTTACTCTGCAAAATTTGATTTTCAAAGTCAGATAGACAGAATCAATAACTTTAAAACCGGTATAGAAATAGTCTATACTGATAACAGAGTAAATTATGGATCTGTTGATAAATTTTTGCCAAGCGGCCGCTCAAGATCAGTCTGGAGTAATTTCCCGATTAGGGGTGCTCTTTATGTACAGGATAAATTAGAATTTGAAGGAATGATTGCCAATGTTGGTGTAAGACTTGATTATTCCGATCCTCAGGGAGAATGGTATGAATATGATCCATATAATAAAGCATTTACTTCAGAAAATTCGTTAGGGTTAGATACACTTCTCAAAAAAGTTTCTGTAGATAAACAATTAGATGTAAGCCCTCGATTGGGTATATCATTTCCAATAACCATTGACAATAAACTATACTTTAACTATGGGCATTTTAGATCAATGCCAACTCCTGAAAATCTTTTCCTTTTAAGAAGGTTTTCCGACAATAATCAGGTTACCCGAATAGCTGATCCTAATAATCCTCTGCCAAAGACAGTTTCTTATGAATTAGGCTTTGAGCAGAATTTGTTCGATGAGCTCTTATTTAAATTAGCTGGATACTATAAAGATGTGTCACTGCAATCCAGACTGGTTACTTACGTCAGCAGAGATAATAAGGTAAGCTACTCAAGAACAGAACCTAAAAATTATCAAGATGTTAGAGGCTTCGAGATTACCTTAACAAAAAATCGTGGTAACTGGGTCCAGGGATTTATTAATTATACTTATGATGTTAGAAGCGCTGGTAACTTTGGATTTGGTACTTATTATCAAAACGCCTCTGAGCAAAGAAGATACGAAGCAGTTACAAGAGATACATATCAGGAAAAACCAATTCCACGGCCCTTTGCTAATGCAAATATTGATCTCTTTACACCATATGATTTTGGTCCTAAAATCGGGAACCTTTATCTCCTTGGAGATTTTAGAGTTAGTTTTGTTGGCAGCTGGACTTCCGGTTACTATTTCACCTGGGCCGGAGGCGGAAGCATTCCCGGAATAGAAAATAATGTTCAGTGGAATGATTTCTGGAATGTTGATCTGCGTATTAGCAAGCCATTTAATCTAATGGGTTTAAATCTTCAAATCTTTGTTGATATAAGTAATCTCTTTAATTATAAATATATGACCACATATGGATTTGTTGATAACAGTGATTACTTAGCTTATATGAAATCATTGCACCTTCCAGCAGAGATAGGCGATCCTCTTGGATATGGTAATATTCCAGGTAACGACAGACCTGGTGATTACAGAACCGGACCATACATTCCCTGGGATAAAAATGCAAGCGATAGTCAAAAAGAGGAGTGGACAAAAAATAAATCTTACATAGATATGCCTAATCAGGAATATTTTAACTTCCTGAACCCAAGAGATGTTTTTTGGGGGCTAAAATTATCTTTTGCTTTTTAATTAGATTTTTAGAGGAATCAATGCGACAAAATAATATGAGAATAAAATTAACAAATCTGTTTATCCTTCTTAGTTTTTTTGCTCTTTCAACTACTGCATTTTCGCAGTATGCCATTAAGTGGATGTCCGCCGGATCGTTACATAACTGGTATTCAGAAATCGGCAGCGAGATTGAAGAAGGATTTATTAAAAAACAACAGTATGGTCTTCAGTGGCCTGCTATTCATGCCTATCAAGATATTCAGGCAGCAAAGGGATTCTGGATCGGCGCTCAGAATTTTACCGATCAACTTGGAGAAAACTATCCACATAAAGTTGTGCACGTAGGACCAAGAGTTTCCGGTGGGGGAGAATTCTTCCCTCAGGGATTCGAAATGATCAGCCAGTTTGAACCACCGCAGGTTTTTGTAGATTTTGATCTTTCAGAAGATAAAAGTATTGAAATTGAAAAAGTGGATCCGACATTATTTGCAGACCGTATGATTGTTAATAAGGTAAATACCCAGCTTGGTATCACAATGACTCGAAGAATTTTCCAGTTCAGTCAGGAGTATCATGATAATTATATTATTTCTGAATATACATTTAAGAATACTGGAAACGTTGATGCCGATCCTGATATTGAGTTACCTTCTACAACTTTAACCGGAGTTTATTTCTACTATCACTTTAGATTAGCAGTTTGTGCAAATACAAGATTTGTAATTGGTAACGCAACTGGATGGGGTATTAACTCTATGCTCGATATCCGCGGGGATGGAGTAAAAGTGGATCCGCCAAATGAAAATTTTCGAGCTCAGTATATGTGGCAAGGAAAGTATCCGCCATTTACGGCATACGATAACATTGGTGGTCCTATCTGGTCATATCCTGGTGATGCTCGTAATGTTGAAAAAGGTGATACAGTTGGAAGATTAGGTGCATATCAATTTGCTGGTGTTGTAACCTTGCATGCAGATGTTTCTGCCAGTAATAAAAATGATGATCCTCTTCAACCGAAAACAACATCATTCGAAGGTTCTGATGAACCGAACACCTCCAATAATGATGCTTATAATAAAGCAAAGATGGAAAGTGAATATAGCTGGATGTCCAAAGGGCATATATCGCCTCGACATGCAGATAAGGTAGAACCTACAGGACTTCCAGGCTTTTTACAACCAACCGGTGACCCCTCGTTAGGAACACCAGGCGGATTCTCAATGGCAAATGGCTATGGTCCTTATACACTTGCTCCCGGTGACAGTATAACTATTGTGTTTGCAGAAGCCGTTTCCGGTATCAGCCGTGAATTAGCAACATCAACCGGAATTCAATATAAAAAGGGGCAGATTACTGCTTTACAAAAAAATACAGTTGTTTTTCAAAGCAGGGATTCATTATTCCAATCTTTCAGAAGAGCAATTGCAAACTATAAATCCGGATATAACATTCCACGTTCACCTTTACCACCGAAATTATTTAATGTAAATGGTCTTGGTGATAAGATTGCTCTTAGCTGGGAAGTTTATGATAATCCGGGTTCATCACTAGAAGGATTTGAAATTTACAGAGCAACTGGTAAACCGGATAGCACTTATCAACTTATCTACACTGCGAGACCGTCAGAAAGAAGCTATAATGATCTGACCCCGGTTAGAGGTCTCTCATACTACTATTATATGGTTTCTGTTGGAAGTGAGTCTGCAAATACGGGCATTGGCCTTACTCCTCCCGGTAAATTAAGAAGCAGCAGATACTATACTCAAACTTATAACCCTGCTATATTAAAAAGAGCACCGGGAGACAGCCCCTATGCGGCGATAATAAAGGGTAAGAAAGCCAGTCCTTTTTATATTCAAGCCGGTGTAAACGACAAATTAAAAATAAATATAGATAATAAAGGCGCAGTAGTCATTACAATTGCAGCCGATTCAGCAGCAGTGGATACTCTCAAAATAAAAAATATCATTGGGCAAATAAACCTCGCTTTAAATATGAATGTTGCATCTGATAATGGCTTCGGTTATCTTAGGCTCACTTCTCCCACTTCCGGCAATGATTCAAAATTAGAAATTCTGGATATTTCTGAAAACGCATATTCGGTACTAGGATTGTATCCTGAAACCGTAAAGGGGGGCGTACCAACTGTAAAGGAAGCTTTAGATAAAATTAGAGTTGTTCCGAATCCTTTTAATATCTCGGCGGCTGGTGAATTAGGCTTTGGGGAATTACAAGCAAACAGACTTTACTTCTTCAATATACCCGGCAGATGTAACATAAAAATCTATTCTGAATTAGGTGAGTTAATCGAAACGATTGAACATACAGACGGAAGTGGCGATCAAAGTTGGGATTCGCTAACATCATCCGGCCAGATTGTCGTAAGTGGAATATACATTGCCGTTATTGAAGATCTTGATACTGGTAAAAAGAAAATCGTAAAATTTGTAATCATTAGATAAACGGAAATAAAAATTTTATGAGAACAATAATGAAAAAAATCGTAACAAATTTTGCTCTGATTCTTTTGATGATTCTATTGCAGAGCCAATTTACTTTCTCCCAGCAGCAAAAATTAGCGCAAACCGGGATGAAATTTTTAAATGTTTCTCTGGATGCCCGTGCGAGTGCTTTTGGAGATGCAATTACTTCCTTAGAAAATAATTCAAGTGCTATGTTTTATAACCCGGCCGGTATGGCGCGGTTTGAAGGCATCGCTGATGTTTCACTTGGCAACACTAAGTTTATTGCCGATTTTAATTATTACAATGCAAGTGTCGCCTTCGCCCCGTTCGATGGAGATTACGGCATATTCGGACTCAGCTTTGTATCCGTTGATTATGGTGACTTTTTTGGAACAGTTCGTGCTAACAATGAGCAAGGGTTTTTAGATGTCGGTACTTTTAGTCCTACTGCAATTTCTTTTGGTTTCGGTTACGCCGTAGCGTTATCTGAAAAGTTTGCAGTCGGCGGAAATGTTAAATATGTAAGACAATCCCTTGGTTTAAGTGTTGTTGGTAATGTCGTGGTTAATCCTATGACAAATAATTATGCAAGCGGAACTACGGAGGAAAATAAATTAGATGTTCTGGCATTTGATTTTGGAGTTATATACAAGACAGGATATAAGAGCCTAAATATTGGAATGAGTGTGAGAAATTTTGCCAGAGAAGTGAAATACAAGCAAGAAGGATTTCAATTACCATTAATTTTCCAAATAGGAGCTTCATTTAATTTTTCTGACATTATCCATGTTGATAAAGAAATGCATTCATTCTTACTTTCTGTTGATGCTAACCATCCTCGAGATTACCTCGAGCAAATAATTATTGGTGCAGAATATACTTTTATGAACCTTATTTCACTAAGAGCTGGTTACTCTACACCTAATGATGAAAGAAATTTCAGTGCAGGTGTGGGTCTTAAAAAAGATATAGGTGGATTAGGTCTGGGTGTTGATTATTCATATACACCTTTTGGTATATTTAATAGTGTGCATCGTGTGTCAATCAATTTTGCGTACTAATATGTATTAGCTTAATCGAAAATTAAGTTTGGGAAAAATATGAAAAAGAAAATTTACAAAATTATAGCAATAACAAGTTTTATATTGGCTTTTTTCTTCCTGGTAGGCTGCTCTGAAGATATTACACCTAGCCTTACAGAACTTTCACCTGAGGGTTTACCTACACCTGTGATAACTTCAATTTCGCCACCTAATCAGGCCCTTGCAGGTGTTACACTACTAACAATTAGCGGTTCAAATTTCTCATCAACCTTAAAAAATAATCTGGTATATTTTAATGGAAAACCAGGAACTGTTTTATCTGCTACAACAACTCAACTTGCAGTTACTCCACCAAATGTCGTTTCTGATACTGTACTCGTAAAAATTGCAGTTTTGCATTCAGATAAATTTAGTAATACTTACCAATACAAGTTGGTATCACCATGGGAAGTTTATTATCCATTTGATCCTATTGCTGAAAAAGCATATGGAATTATTGAAGGTAATGATAATAATCTTTTGGTAAATCTTTATGACATAGGAATTTGGAAAATCACTCCCGAGAAACAGAAATCTTTATATGTGCCTAAAGGTAACACCCAAAAATGGGATAATTTCAGATTTGGACCTGCAAATGAACTCTATGGTGTTCGTTCAGCAAGAGGTGTGTGGAAAATCGTTGAAAATGTAGCTCCTGCATCTCCATGGGCAACACCGACTGCAGGTACATTGGTTGCATTGGAATTTGACAACCTTCAAAATCTTTGGGTTCTCAATGCAAGCAATACTATTTTCAGATTTAAGCAAGATAAAACGATTGCTTCTTTTCCATTCACGGGTGTACTAAGAGCAATAAGAAGATTCAATAATGCTTTGTATATTGGAGCGACAAAAGATAGTATTGAAGGAGTTTGGAAAATCCCAATATTACCAAATGGTGATTTGGGAACCGAAGAATTTTATTTTGACATAACTGATGTTAAACTTGGAGCTAAAGTTACGGCAATTGCCTTTGCTGCTGATGGAGATTTGATAATCGGGACCGATAAAGGTCCTAACCCGATATTAGTAGTAAAACCGGATAAATCTTATAAAGAACTTTATCCGGGAGTTATTGGAGCTAATTCTGTAATTTCCATGTATTGGCCTTCAAAAGGCACTAGTTTATTTTTTGTAAGAGGTGAAGAAAAAAGCGCCGACAATAAAATAACGGTTTCACAGACAGTCATCAAAGTTGAGATGGAAAGAAGCGGTGCTCCTTATTATGGACAATAAATAATAACTAATTAATATTATTAAGTCCCAATGACTTATTTATTTAATCACAAACAAATAGGAGACACAATGAAAAAAATGATATTACTTCTTGCACTTGTTCTTGTTATTGCATTGGGAAAAGCCTATTCGCAGGGCTGGACCAAAGTCGGAAATTTCCCCAACGATAGTTTTATGGGAAGTACAGGTGGTCACGGTGTAGCTGTTGACCCAGATGGGAAAGTGTGGTGTATGTTCTATGGAAATACAGATAGTGTTTTTGTTGCGAGCACAAGCAGTTGGAAAGCTTGCAGAGCTGTCTATGTTTTTAATGCAGATGGTACTCCAGCTTCCTTTTCACCAATCAAAACTATTACTGTAAGCGGTGTTACAGATACTCTCTATAACAGCAATAGAGGACTAAGAGCCGATAACAATGGAAATATTCTTGTTTCCAGTTATGATGTTCTCTACAGGATTAATTACCAAACCGGTAATGGAATGGCAAAAGTCCAGCCTGTAGCTGGCATGACCTTGACTGCAGCGGCTGTTGATGTTGCAGGAAACGTTTTTACAGCTCCAGTTATTCCCGGTAACCCAATAGGTGTTTATACTACAGATTTTTCTTTTATTGGAAATGCTGTTGTTGCTTCCATAGGTTATTCACGTACTCTTGAAGTTTCAAACAACGGTAATACAATCTATTGGACCGGTTACACAAATAATAAGGTTTATGTATATAGTCGTCCCGATGAGTTCTCGCCATTCGAATTAAAAGATTCAGTTTTATTCGGATTTGCTTGTGAATCAATTAGCTGGCAACCTAACAGAAAACTTTTATGGGCTTCTTCAGGATCAGGCTTAACCCTACCTAACGCAGATCCAGATCATGTAACTTATTGGGATAATGCTACCTGGTATGCCTGGAACCCATTAACAAATACGATTGTTGACAGTATTAAATGGGTATTTAATACACCTGGCAGTCCGGATGAAAGACCTCGCGGTATCGCATTTAGTCCAAATGGTCGATTCGCCTATATTACATGTTTCGGAGGTAGTACTTATCCGGCTTTTCAAAAATTCGAAAATCCAAATTGGACGAGTGTTGATGAAGAAGGACAGGTTGTTCTTAATGGATATAAACTTTCACAGAACTATCCAAACCCATTCAACCCTTCAACCAGGATATCATTCGAATTGCCAAACAGCGGTCTTGTTATATTGAAGGTTTATGATATGTTAGGTAGAGAAGTTGCAGTATTGGTTGACGAAGAATTAACATCAGGTTCACACTCAGTTAATTTTAATGCGGCTAATCTAGCTTCTGGTACTTACATTTATCAGCTTAATGTAAACGGAACAAGAATTACAAATAAAATGGTTCTCCTCAAGTAATTTTGTTCAACATGTTTTCTTAGCCCCGAGAGATCGGGGCTTTTTTATTTAAGGCTGTCTTTTATTTTACCTGCCACATCATAACGCGGTAAACCGCAATGGAAGATGTTTGATGGAAGATGGAAAATGTGGAAAGTCATTCTAAAAATATTTTGACACAAAAAACAAAAAGTTACATGCCAATACTATAGCGTTGTCGTGGCAGGAAAGTCAAGTCTCTTGTATTAAGTTAGTTAACTCAAGTTGACCGTTTGGATATAAAAATTCAAATTTTGACACTAATTACACGCCTGCGTGCCGAAACGCATACAAGAAAGCACTACGGCGTGCAGGC
>JAHJVF010000142.1 GCA_018828505.1 Bacteroidota bacterium
CATCGCGTTTATTCACAAATGGCTGGAAGTTGCTACCGTATTTAATTCCGTAAGGGGGATCAAAGTAAATCATTTGCACCTGTCCGGCAAGACCTTCTTTTTCAATCATTGAATTCATTATCAGGAGACTGTCGCCTGCAACCAAACGGTTACTCCAATTATGGCGATGTTTATAAAATTGAACCGCTTCTCTTAATGGCGGATTTTCCCCAACTGAACTGAACAAAGAGATTTGTTCATAACTGCTGCCGTTTCTTTTTCTAACAGCTTCAATAATCGAACGCGGATCAATCCTTTCGTGAACGTGCAGAGAAACAGTATCAACTTTAAAAGAAAGCCGTTCCGCTTTGCCCGCCCACACCAATTGGGGATCAAGGTGCGGGTCGTATTGGTAAGTTTTTTTCGTTGCGTCTTTATCTGTATCAGGCGTTACTAATCCCACAGGCGGATTATTTGTCCGCACTTTATCTTTATGATCATATTGCTCAATTGGTTTTTTGTTTGAAGTTTTTATTTTTTTCATTTCACTTCTTTATCCCAATATTACCATACTGCTTGGTTTAGATTTGACATATTTTGCTCACTATAAGGGTCGGTCGACTGTCGTCAAAATAAAAAATACTTATAATTTGTACTAACAAATAATTTCTATGGAGTTTTCCGATTTCAGATTAGCAATTTGTGTTACAAAAGCATTTTGCACGTAAGTAGTGTAATAAAAATTTCTTTGATAATAAAACAAAAACTCACCCCATATTCCCCTCTCTTGGTAAGAGAGGGGAAATTAAAAGGGGTGAGTTTTTTATAAATATTCGATTTTCACTCGGAATCATACTTAACAAGCGATTCAACTTTATAATTTTTAAGCTTATCTCTTCCTTTTAGAAATGTTAGTTCAACAAGAAAAAGAATCCCAACAACTTCCCCGCCAAGCTTTTCGACCATTTTTACAACTGCTTCTGCCGTACCGCCGGTAGCAAGCAAGTCATCGTGAATTAATACTTTTTCGCCTGGCTGAATGGCATCTTTATGTATTTCAAGTGTATCTGTTCCGTATTCAAGTGCATAACCTTCTGAAATTGTCTCAGCAGGAAGTTTTTTAGGTTTACGAACAGGTACAAATCCAGCATCGAATTTTTCGGCGAGTAATGCACCGTAAATAAAGCCTCGCGATTCTATTCCAACGACTTTATCAACCGGAATATGAGAGAATCTGCTGAATAATCTCATTCCTGCTTCTTTGAATGCAGTTTTATCTTTTAATAAAGTTGTGATGTCTCTGAACATTATTCCCTTCTTCGGGAAATCGGGTACGTTTCGGATGAAATTAACTAAATCCATTTTTTTTCCTTTAGATTATTTTTCAAAGTTTTGACAATATTGTTTCACAAACGAATTAAGATTTAAAGTGTTGATGATGTCATTCTTTTCCAACCCACCTTTTTTGGCAATCTCTAATCCAAAAGCGACGTTGTCAATCCCTTTCAAACTGTGGGCATCGGGGCTAATTGCAATCTTGACACTTTTCTCGACGGCATATTGATGCCATCGCCAATCAAGATCGAGCCTGTGAGGATCGGCATTCAATTCGATGACCTTATTAAATTTTGCTGCAGCATCGATTACTTTTTGTACATCGACTTTATAACTTTCTCTGCTTAAGAGCAGCCTTCCTGATAAATGCCCTAAAATTTTCACATACTTATTTTCGAGTGCTTTACATATCCTATTTGTCATTTCACTCTCTGACAAATTGAAATTGGAATGAACTGAAGCTACAACACAATCAAACTTACTCAAGAAATCATTACTGTAATCAAGCGAGCCGTCAGCTAAAATATCGCATTCAATACCTTTCAATATTTTTACTTTAGCATTTTTCTTATTCAAGTCATCGATTTCTTTCCATTGAGCTTTTACCCGCTCTTCAGTTAATCCATTTGCATAAACAGCAGATTTTGAATGATCGCATATCAAAACAAATTCATAGCCAACTTTTTCAGCATGCGTTTGAATTTCCTCAATAGAATTTATTCCATCCGAATAATTTGTGTGGATATGCAATAATCCTCTCAAATCTTTCTGCTCAGCAAAATCATATTCCTTCCATTCGATCTTTTCATTGTCACGTAACTGCGGCACGATGTAATGTAAACCGGCTTGAGTGAACAATTCTTCTTCAGAATTCACTCTTTTCACATTTGAAAAAGATTTGTCCACTTTGGAGATAAAATCTTCTGGACCGGTTGTGGTGAACAATCGTTGATAAAAATCCTTCTCATCACAAAGATGGAGAATTATATTTGTGCCCTCTATTTCGATTTCAATTCGTTTCGGCGATTCAGAAACTAGTTCAAATTGATTTTTGATTACATGGGTGAAATCATCATTTGGGACAACCAAAAATTCAATCTTAGAAATTATTTCGCATGATCTTCTTAACTCGCCTGTTATTGAATATTTATTAGAGAGTGTTTTAAGATATTTATCCTCGAATTCTTGAGCATATTGATTAGCTTTATGTAGTAACAAAAATCCTTTGTATTTACTGATTCGTTCAATGTTCGCCAGAATTGTGCTTTGCGATTTTTCCCCGAACCCCTGAATTTTAATCAAACGATTTTCGATGCAAGCTTGCTCCAATTCATCTATCGAACCGATTTGCAAATTATCGTAAAGCTTTTTTATTTTTTTTGCACCCAGCCCGGGGATTCGAGTCAGTTCGTATATCGATTCGGGAAATTCGTTCCGCAGTTCAGTTAGTACGTGTGTACCGCCACTCTCATTAAGTTCTTTTAAGATCGAGAGAATTGATTTGCCCACGCCTTTAACCTTTTCGAAAGAACCATCCCCCA
The DNA here is from genome assembly GCA_018828505.1 of Bacteroidota bacterium. Classification (GTDB taxonomy): domain Bacteria; phylum Bacteroidota; class Ignavibacteria; order Ch128b; family Ch128b; genus JAHJVF01. The sequence continues at coordinate 2,856 of JAHJVF010000142.1, forward strand.
AACCCTCATCCAATGTTTTATTTATTTGTGATAGATTCCGAATTGCAGAGTTGAAAGCGTTTATCTTGAAAACATTCTCCCCCTTCAATTCGAGATAGAAACTGATCTCTTCTAAATATTTAAGTGCTTCTTTTAATTCCATTATGCAATTAATTCAGCAAATAATTTCAGTCCGATTAAAGTTAAGAATATTCCGCAGACCAATCCAAGAATGACTTGCCCTTTAGTATGAACTTTTAACTGAATCCGTGCCCACATTACCGCAAGCGTGATGATTGACAGAATTCCTGCTAAGATTGGTGAGATAAAAGTAAATAGCGCCAAAGAACCTGCAGCGGTAAAGGTATGAACACTTATTTTATAGAACAAATTTATTAGAAATACCAAACTCGTGTTGATAAAATAGCATAGCATAAGTGAAGTGATTAAGACTGGCGCCTTATTTAGATATAAGAGAATTGAGGCAATCAGAAAAAGAACGATAGTAAAGATATAAGTGTTGTTTCTTTGCTCTTTAATTACTGCATCATTGTCGTGAATATTTCCATTTCTCCTCTGAATTACAAAATAAATTATTGGAAGTATTACCGTCGCTGACAATGAAATTAGAAGATTAACAATTAATTGAGAACTGCTCTGCTCGTAGTTAAAATTCAAATAAGTGAAATTTAAAAATGAAAAAGTTGGCTGTAAAAAGACCGTAGAGATTATTTTGGCAAATTTTAATTTTATATCAGACACAAGTGCTGTTCAAGTTAATTTCAATTGATAAATTTCATGATTCTTTACTGTTCAAAGATTTATTTCTTAGAATCAAAACCCAACCCCAATATGTGGTTGACCGAAAAGTAAGAATTTGTCACTCTGACCCCGATGAAAATCGGGGGAAGATTCTAATTTCTTGCAATAATCAAAGATTCTTCGTCGCTTCGCTCCTCAGAATGACATCCAAAGTTACTTTTTGGACAGCTTCAATAAAAGGGGATGAGTTAGAATGTATTTACATATAATTTTTATCCAGTTATGAACTAGTGATTATTTTTTCACAATTTATTTTGGATAGATATTATCAGTCACAGGAATTCAATTATGTTCAATTAACTCGTGAGGCTGCAGTTGAAGAGGCAATTCGAAATCTTCGAGATGTTTGACAACTTCATCAATTGTCAAGAACGCCATTAGTTCCGAGCGCAATTTGGCTGAATTGAAAAATCCCTTAAGATAGCCGGAGTAATATTTTCTGAATTCGAGTACACCTCGTCTTTCTCCTTTTAGCTCACAGGAATGCTTCAAATGTTCGATCAGCAAATTTACCCGTTGTTCAAGAGAAATTTCATCATCGTAATGACTATGCTGAAGCAGCTGTTTTGTTTGTGAAAATATCCATGGATTTCCGATCGCACCTCGCGCTATCATTACCGCATCACATTGAGTTTCAGTAAATGCTTTCTTTGCATCTTCTGGCGAGAGAATTCCGCCATTCAGTATAACAGGAATTTTAACAACTTCCTTTACTCGTGGGATCCATGACCAATCCGGATCACCTTTATGCCCTTGCGACCTTGTACGGCAGTGAATTGTAATTGCCTCTGCACCGACCGCTTCAATCATTTTTGCAACTTCAAGAATTTTTATATTTTCAATATCCCATCCTAATCGAGTCTTCACGGTAACAGGAATTTTCACTGCTTTTACAACGGAGGAAATCATTTTTTCCATGTATGGAATATCTTTGAGCAAACCGGCACCGGCTCCATGCCCCACAACATTCTTAACCCAGCAGCCGCAATTAATATCTATTATTTCAGGATTTTCTTCTTCAGCTATTTTTGCGGCTTCA
>JAHJVF010000143.1 GCA_018828505.1 Bacteroidota bacterium
ACAAACCGCCATCGGCGGAACACAGTTGCATATAGTGTTTGCATTTTGTTTGAGTTATTGGAGTTTTGATAATTGGTCATTATTTGTTATTTGGCTTGCCCTGTGGAATAATTCAATTGTGCAAAAGTACTGCGAAAAAAACGGAATATTCCACAGGGTGAACTTGTGATTTGGGCTTTTCCTTTTTGGTTCTGGCTTTGCTGGTTTATGAATAAGAGTACTAAGTCAAAAAAAGCCCGACTTTCCTTCGTTAGAAATGACATATCTCAATAATCGATCTGTTATGTCGAGATATGTCATTTCTCAAATATTGACCATTTAATTTTGTGTTAACTTATTTCACCAGTTCCATTACAATCGTTCCTCCGCCCATCTGAGCTGGAAGTTTTGTTTCTGACTTAACTAAATACATTCCATCTTTATTATACCAAAGCGTTGAACCTATTTCACCATCTTCATCGGAAATAATTTCGACTTTGAAAGTGTTAAATTCACCGGCTTCCAATTTCACTTTCTCTGTGCCGGCAACTTTGGCGATCATCTTTTTTGCTTTCCCGCCCCGCATATCAAAAGTGTTGTATGCCGCACTGTAACCTTCTTTCAATGGTAAAGTGCTCAACGCAATAAGTGTTCCGCTTCCATCGATCAAAACCGGTGAATCGAATTTCGCATTGATAGGAAATTCCTGTGGACCGGATTTCATCATTCCTTCAACACCATCTTTTGTGAAATTCATCATTACAGTGCCTAGCCCCTGTGCAGCCATTCTACGAATCGGTAGGAGTGTGTTCATATCAACATCAAGCGTATCCGAACCGCCCATCATACCAGTAGCAACATCGATAATTCGCCAGACTTCTTTTCCATCGAGTGCTGCTTTCGATACCGTTTGGTTCAAATCTATATTCAGTTTTTGTCCCATCACTTCGATCTTCATCGCATAATTTCGGTTTGAAGCGGAGACTTTCGCTCCATCAAATGAGGTAAGAAGCTTTACAGTTTCATCCGTCACCTCACGCACGGGCATTGTAACGGAATTTATATCAATAGTAATTGCATCCAATTTTTTCTGAATAGCATCACGTACTTCTTTTTGCTCTCTTCCGCTTAAATGTTTTGCAAAAAATTGTTCCATAGCAGTGTACATCGCAAGCCGATTTTCTTGTCCCGCAAATCCGTGCCCTTCATCCGGCGCAAGCATATATTCAACGTTTCTTCCCAAGTCGCGTAAAGCGATTACAATTTGATCTGCTTCAGCTTTTTTTACCCGAGGGTCATTTGCCCCCTGGACAACGAACAGTGGTGCTTTGATGTTACTTGCATAATTGAGTGGAGATTGTTCAGCAAGCATCTTAGCATCTTCAGGATCGTTTTGATCGCCAACGCGGACATCAAAAATCTTTTTGATTGGCGCCCAATATGGAGGTATCGAATTTAAAAGTGTTATGATGTTCGATGGTCCAACAATATCAAATCCACAAGCATATAAATCCGGAGTAAATGCAAGTCCAGAGAGTGTAGCATATCCACCGTATGAACCGCCAGAAATAGCAACTCGTTTTGGGTCAGCAATTTTTTCCTTGATCAAAAATTTAACTGCGTCGGTAAGGTCGTGCTGCATTGCACCCGTTCCCCATTGTTTATTCCCTGCATTAAGATATTTTTTACCATAACCGGTTGAACCTCTGAAGTTCGGTTGGAACACGGCATAACCACGATTAGCCAAAAATTGGGCGATGGAATTATATCCCCAAAAATCCCGTGCCCAAGGACCGCCATGAATGTATAAAACAGTCGGAAGATTTTTTGCGGGAACTCCTTTCGGAAGTGTTAGATAAGCATAAATTGTCATTCCATCGCGGGCTTTATACTTAACCGGTTTCATGTTTGCTAAATGTTCGCTTGGAAGCTTTGGGCGGGATTTATAAAGAAGCTCGGCTGTTCCGGATTTTCTATCAAAAATATAGACTAAGCCAGGGTTGATGTCTTGTGAAACAGAGACAAGCCAAGTCATTTCGTCATCCGTCATATCGACAACCGAAACATCTCCTTGAGGAACAACTTTTTGAAGTCTCCCAAAGTCTTTCTCAAATTCTTTTTGTCTTGGATACATTCGGCGTTTCTCACCGATGTAAAATGTAGCGAGTATCTCATTTGTTTTATCTGAGAACATTGCGCCGCCGAAATCAACTTCGTTGAGAGGATCTTTTTCGAGAAGCTTCGTTTTATCAGATTTTAAATCATAAAGCTCTAATTGAATTTTATCTAACTTATCACCTTTGTTGGTCATGAGATAGAATTTTTTTCCATCAGGTGTGAAACGAATCGGAGAAGCGCTTTCTTCATTATTTACAGTATAGATTGATGTAAGTTTATCACCATCAATTCTAAGTATTTCTGTTCCCCCATCAGCGGTTAATCTAACGCCCAGCCTTAATTCGCCTTTAAGGTCAGTCATCCAGCCGACAATGTTATCATCATTCTTTCGGATTAATGTTCTTTCGCCCGTAGTTATGTTTATGCGGTAAACATCGTGAAGCTGAGGGTTACGATCGTTAAGTCCGACGATTATTTCGTTTGGAGTAGTTCTTGGAACGTCAATAAACATGGCGCGGACTTTTTCAAGTGGAGTAAGATCGTGCGCCGATGGTACTGGATCACCTGAAGCTTTGGGATCTACAGCGTAAACACGGTAATTTTCATCCCCACCTTTATCTTGAACAAACAGAATATATTTTCCATCACGAGACCAAAAATATCCGGTAACCGGACGAAGTGAATCGGCAGTGATCGGTTTTGCCTCATCGAATTTTTGATTTATTTCTTTAACCCAAATATTTCGGATGTTGTTGAAAGGTTTTATGAAAGTGATATACTTCCCATCGGGTGAAATTTGTGCACCGGAAATTTCCGGATCACCGAAGAATAGTTCTCTATCGATGATTGGGGGAAACTGGGCGAATGAATTTGATACTATTGTACAAATTGTAAGTACAATCATAATTAGGAGGTTTTTCATTTAGTGCTCCATTAGTTTAATTGAAAATTGATAAGATTTGATTTCATATTGAAAACATAACTAATACGAACTGATACCCTCGTAGTTTCAAAATATTCAATTTTGATTAATGTGTCGATAAGCAATACTTTTTCCGAGTCAAACAAATACTTGTGGTTTTACTTTAAGGATGTCCGCAATGTTGTAAATGTATTTTAAGGTTAAGCCTCTTTTTCTATTCAACACTTCCGAGACAATTGATTGAGAGCCAAAAGCTTTTGCTAACTCAACTTGTTTGATGTTTTTTTCTTCCATTAAGTATTTGATAATATCAACAGGGTCGGCTTCTGGTATGGGAAACTTTTTCTCTTCATATTCTTCAATTAATAAAGCCAGAACATCAAGATATTCATTTAGTTCGTTTGACTCGTCATAATTGTCGATTAAACTTTCATACCATGTTAATGCTCTATTATAATCTTTTAGATTTTTTATTTTTTTGAGGGAAAATTTGTGGATCAATTGATTATATGTAATTTTTGTCTTCATTATTTCCACTTTCCTTTGTCATATTCTTTGTGCGTGTAAATAGCTTTAATAAAAAACGTTTTTATTTTGAATTGTGGTTTTACTATTAATCTGTATTTATTTCCGCCAATAGTAAAAATAACTTTATCATCAAAATAATCTGCTGAAGGAAATATTTTTTTTATATCATTAAAATTATCAAAGCTGTGTTTTTTACATATTGAGAACCACGCTCTCAGCGCTTTCTCGGAATCTGGATATGTAGACCAAAACTCTTTTAATCGTTTCCGAGAGATTATTCTCATTTTCTTATATTAAACTATCTCAATATGCGATAATTATCAATATAAAAATATTTTCATCCCGCCATCAAACAAGCAATAGATGAGGAGTTCACTATACCCTCAACACTACAGCCGCGTGATAAATCTAATACTTGAATTTTATTTCCTTGAACCTTTACTAATTTAAGAGTAATCAAACATTTTCGCTGATCTCGTTAGTTTCAAAGATAGTTTTCTCAAATACTCTACAGAAATAAATGGAGTTAAGATTAGGTTCAGAGTTCTTCTTGGTTTTCTGTTTTTAAAGTAAGTTTGTAATTAGATTTATTCCCTTCAAAGCGAATGAAAATGCCTTTTTACTTTGATGTATTTCTGAGGTTTTTTTTGATTTCTAAGTTCAGGAATTGCAAAATCCTTTTGAACGAATTCTATAACCGATCCGTTTTTTATTTCTTCCAACATTTCTGGTGTTTTAACAATTTCCTTTAACCAGTCGAAAGTCACACCGATACTGTTTATCACATATTCTTTATTTGTCATTCGATTGAATCTTTCTCATATATTTCTGCTTGTACCATTCCCAACGATCCTTTTAATCCTGTTCGGCATAAGATAGAGCATCTTCTAAATTCTCAATTGAGATTATTTGTTTCTCTTTTTCTCCCTTTGGAGATAAAATATCCCGATGGAAAAAACCATGAGAGCAATCATATCTTACAATTGTAGTCCACTTTTGTTGGTATTGAGTTTCATATTGAATAACAATACCTGTTATTCTCCCTTTAGTAGTTGAGATTTTAATCCTAAGTCTTTCTACTCCATCTTTATCAATGTATTTAAAAAAATTCTTATCTCCCATTATTTTTTATGTATGAGCCGAACCAGCCTGCCTCCTGTAGCTGAGTATGGCTGGCAGGTCTAAAAAGGACTTTTTGTATAAATTATTTTTTAATTTTTGTCAATAATCGAAACCAAAAATCACTAAGGCTACCTTTTTTGAGTAGGCTCATGTGTGAATAATTTACAAAAAAATAACAAATAGTGTTAATTCTAAAATGCTGTTCATTCCGCCATCAAACAAGCAATAGATGACGTATTCACAATATCTTCAACACTGCAGCCGCGTGATAAATCGAAGACGGGTTTTTTAAGTCCTTGTACCATCGGTCCGATTGCTTCTGCACCGCCAAGACGTTGTGCAATTTTGTAACCGATATTACCTGCATTCAAATCGGGGAAAATTAAAACATTCGCTTTTCCTGTTATTTCACTTCCGGGTGCTTTTGATTTACCGACTTTCTCAATAACAGCCGCATCAAATTGAAGTTCGCCATCGACTTTGAGATCGGGGCGTTTCGATTTAACAAGATTGGTTGCATTTCGAACTTTATCCACCATTTCATGTTCAGCGCTCCCTTTTGTTGAGAAAGAAAGCATTGCAATTCTCGGTTCATCACCGATAAGCTTGCCGTAATTATCTGCTGTTGAAATTGCAATGTCAGCAAGTTGTTCATCCGTGGGATTCGGAACAACAGCACAGTCAGCGTACGCATGAACCCTCTCCGGCCAGATCATTAAAAAGAAACTTGATACGATTGAAATTCCTTCAGGCATTCCAACGCAGTGAATTCCCGCACGTAAAACATCGGCAGTAGGTGAAACAGAACCGCCGACGAATCCATCAGCCATTCCTTCGCGTACTAACATCGCACCAAAGAAAAGATTATTTTTAATTGTTTCTTTTGCCTTCTCAAATTCTACACCTTTACTTTTTCTAAGATTGAAGTAAATATTCGTGAAGTCAGTGAGTTTATCGGATTTCAAAGGATCGATCAACCTTATTCCTGTTAGGTCAACATTTCCAAAGGATCCTTCGGATATTTTTTTTGCATCGTCTCGAATTTTCTGTTCGTTCCCAAGTAAGATTACACCGCAGATATTTTCGCTGTGTAATTGATGTGCTGCTTTAATCACCCGCTCATCATATGATTCTGGTAAAACAATAGTCTTTTTACGTTTGCGAGCTTTTTCTTTTATGTTCTCAATAAGATTAGACATGGTAGGATTCCAAGGTTTTTTGTTAGTGTTTTAGTTACACTACAAAAATAACAGGGAAGGACTTTGAAGGCAAATGACCTAAATGAGAAAATCCGATAAATAAACTTATCCTGTATTTTTCATCCCAGCGGCGATGCCATTAACTGTCGATCGCAGTAGGTGTAGTACTTTCCCCCTTTCACTTTGGCTTATTTTTTTTGAGCGGAATTTTTGAATTAGATTAATTTGTATAAAACTTATCGGATCAATATATGGATTTCTTAATAATAATGATCGCTGAAGTGATGGATTTGAATCAAGAAGATGTTTCTCTCCGGTAATTTTGAGTACTGCATTGACTGCGAGTTTATGTTCTTTACTAATCATTCCGAATAAATGCGTAGAAGATTCACTCTCACCGCATAGTTTTAGATATTCTTTCCCTATTGTTAAATCAGTTTTTGAAAGAACCATTTCAATGTTGTCAACCAATGCTTTGAAGAAGTCCCACTTCTTATAAATTTTCTGTAATTCCTTCCATGATGTTAGTTTTTCTTTAACACAAAAGTTTATAGCTGTCCCAAAACCATACCAGCCAGGAATAATCTGACGATTTTGTGTCCATGCAAAGACCCAGGGAATTGCACGAAGGGATGAAATATCGTTCGAGGCTTTCCTCGAAGAGGGGCGTGAACCAATTTCAATTTTTTCAATAACGTCGATCGGGGTTACGGTCCTAAAATAAGAAAGAAAATTCGGCTGTTCTATAAGTGCACGGTAATGTTTGTGAGCTCTTCGGGAAATTTGTTCAAACAATGGCTCGAATTTCTTAAATGATTCAATGTCTGATTTATTTCTTGAAATTGCACTTGCAACTATCACAGCGGATGTCATTAATTCCAAACTTCGTAATGCGATTTGGGGAAGAAGATATTTTGAGGAGATCATTTCTCCCTGTTCAGTGATTTTTATTTTACCTTCAATTGTTCCTTTCGGTTGTGAAAGAATTGCTTGATTCACCGGTCCTCCGCCTCTTGAAACGCTGCCGCCGCGTCCATGAAATAAAATCAATTTAATTTTATGCGAATCTGAGAAATGCTTCAAATTCAATTGAGCTTTATATAACTCAAAATTGGATGTTACTATTCCACCATCTTTATTGCTGTCAGAATATCCAATCATGATTTTCTGAATATTATTTCTCGACTTTAATTGCTGGGAGTATGCTTTATTTAAATACAGTTCGTTCATTATTCTATCGGCGGCGCGTAAATCTTCTATTGTTTCAAATAATGGAAGAAGATCGACATTCGATCTGATAATTTTTTTCCTTCGGACTCTGACAAGCTCCACTTCTTTCGATAAAAGAAGAGCGATAAGTACATCACTTACACATGAACTCGTACTAATGATATAATCGTTGCACGATTCGTTCGACACATTTTCTTTCGCCCATTTAATAATTCTTAGCTCGGCGAGAACCCTTCTGGTTTCACGACTTAAAAATTCATCCGTCTTAAGAAGCGGACGTGAATTTAATAATTCATTCGTTAGAATTTTTATTTTTTCTTCTTGGCTTAATTCAAGAAAGTTCGGGCAGACTTCTGCAAATCTAAAAATTTCGTCAATTGCGAATCTCAATTGAGAAGCATTTTGCCGGATATCCAAAGAAGCAAGATGAAAACCAAAAGTTTTTACTTTATAAATCAATGGTAAAATTTTTATTTCAGCTATCGAATATCCTTTGTTGGCTTTAAGACTTTCATAGACTAAGTTTAGATCATTTACTAATTCATTATGATTTTTGTAGTGATGTCCCTCTCCGGAATTGGTGTTTTTTAGTTTAAGGATTATGAGATATAACTTTAAGCGATAGATTTCTGATGGGTCTTTTAATATTTCTTCGTTGAATAGTGAACCGAGCCGAATCCGATCTTTTTTTACTGATTTAATAAGTGCATCGCTTGCAGGAATAAGTTCCAAAGAGGAGCTTAATATATCGTAAAGTGTATCTAAATCGTTTATATAAAGTGAGAGAATTAGTTTTTTATTCTCTCGGAGTGTAAACTCTGAAATCTCAGGAGTTACAAAAGGATGTCCATCTCGATCTCCACCAATCCACGAACCAAATTTAATGATTTCGGGTGAGGATTTTGAAGCATTAAATATCGACAGCATCTTTTTATTTAAGATTCTATAGTAATCCTCGATAACATCGTATAATACTTCTCTAAAAAAGAACAATCCTCTTCTTACTTCATCTTTAACTGTAACCCGGTGTCTTCGAATTTCATTCGACTGCCAAAGTAAAGTAATCTCATTGTGTAATTGATCTTTAATGTCATTCTTTTCTTCTTCGGTAAGCAGCATCAATTCGGATTTCAATAAAAGCTGACTGATGTTTAATATTTTGCGAAGAGTAGTTTGTCTCGTCGCCTCTGTCGGATGAGCTGTAAGGACAGGTTTAACTTCTACGGTTTCCAAAAGATTTATTAGAAATCTGGATGAGCGACCCTGTTTTGATAATTTTGCCAATGCATCTTCAATTGATCCTTTTTGTAGAGTACGGCCCTTTATTACATGTGCACGTTGCCGTCTTATACGATGAACTTCATAAGCGGAATTTGCCAACAAAAAATAGGTGTGAAACGCTCTAATAATTTTTGCGGTTTCGTCCAATGAAAGATTTTTGACGAGAATATCTATTCCCTGCTTAGTTTTTGCGGAATATTTTTTTCGGAACGATTTTGTTAAAAAACGAAACTTCTCTTCAAGCAGGAAAAATTCTTTTCCCTCCTGTTCAATAAGGACGTTTCCAAGAATTACACCCAATTCATAAACATCTTTCTTTAACGGAATATCTTTCCTTTTGGGAACTTTGTTTATTTTTGAGAAACTGGTCATAATCCAATTTCACTTAAATGATACACTATATTGCTCAGAAAAATTTACAAATTCTCATTGTTGGTTGTATTCACAATTTTCCCGCCATTAATAAATTTTGGCAACAATTTTAGCAGGTTAAAAACAAACATAATTTACTGGTATGCATTGCGACATTATGCGTACCAGTCGTTCTAATATTATTGCGGTTTGCTGTAAAATTGATCGAGCATGAAGAGTCTTTCTTCGCCAAGTTTCTTCATCTTTGTCAATAAATTTTGAAGTTCATTAATCTCTTCAACTTGATTCTCGAGGAACCAGGTCAAGAAGTTCTCTGTAAGATTATCTTTTGCTTCTTTAACCTTATTCATTAAATCGTTTTGAAACTTATAATAATCGGTCTCCATTTTTAGGGCGGTCTCGATCATTTCTTCGGCGTTATTAAATTCTTGTTTGAAGTTTTTGTCGCCGAGGAATTTTATCTCTGCACCAACACGGATAAGATAATTAATAATTTTCAAGGCGTGATTCTGCTCTTCAGAAGATTCCATTAAAAAATGGTTGCCAATATTATCATATCCCATTTCTTTAAACCTTGCACCGATTGCCATGTATTGTTTCACAGCAGTTAGCTCGATTGAAATCATTTCATTGATTGAATCATTGATATTTTTGCTAATAAGCATATTGTAATTTCTCCTTCCTTTATTTGTCAGTTTTGTTATAATCTAAGAATTTATTTGATATTAAAAAAAATGAGTATCTTGATATACTACCAACCTGCCCGCCGAACAAAGCTCGATGAGGCAGGCGGGGACGACAAAATTGGTCCGTCATCCGTCAGCTGACGGAGATGGATATCTCAATAACCGGGAGTACATTATCTCACGGGGCTGACAGACAAAACAAAAATGGAAAGTCGCCGAAGGCGACCTTATCAAATCAAATTCACCCCGTTAGATAGACTCCATTAGATGTTTACTATCTAACTTGGTAGAAGAACTTATCTAACGGGGTAAAGGTAATAAGGTTATAGTACTAAAGGTCATCTGGTGTTACTAAGGTTAGTGGTTCGATCCGCCAAGGCGGACTCCGTAGGTAGCAAATTAACTCACCACAAG
>JAHJVF010000535.1 GCA_018828505.1 Bacteroidota bacterium
AGTAAATTAAAGCAATGCCTGCAAACCAATCGAAAGCAAGAGAAAGTAAGCCGGTATCTTGCTTAACATTCGGGACACGAGATGCGATTGGTTTCCAAAAACCTCCCGGATGAATTCTCTCGAAGAATATTTTGAGTATCTCGAAATCAGTCGGCTTTGTTAGAAAAGTTGTTACTAACCACGTTACTGTTGTGAATGTGACAATGATGAAAAGGGATTCAGGGAATTGTATATTTGAAAAAACCTTAACATAACCGAAAGCAATGAATGGCGCAATCATCGCTGAAATTTCCGACCAAGCATTAACCCTCCACCAATACCAACGAAGAATCAGGACAAGCCCAAGCCCTGCTCCTGCTTCTATTATAAAAGTCCACGCGCCCGAAATTGTCGTTATAACCAACGTTAACAGAACAGAAACAATCATAACGCCGATAGTCGCAAGACGTGAGATTAAAACATAATGCTTCTCGCTCGCTTCTTTATTGATAAACCTTCTGTAAAAATCGTTGATGATGTAGGATGTTCCCCAGTTGAGATGAGTTGCAATCGTTGACATATAAGCTGCGAAGAACGCAGCGACTAAAAGTCCGAGCAAACCTGTCGGTAAATAATCGCGCATCGCATATACATAACCTAACTTTTTATCCGTCAGTTCGGGATAAAGCACAAGTGTCGCAAGTCCGACCAAAATCCAGGGCCAGGGGCGTAAACAGTAATGCGCAATTGTAAACCATAGTGTAGCAAGCAGCGAGTGCTTTTCATTCTTTGCCGACATCATCCGTTGAGCAGCGTAGACGCCGCCACCGGGTTCAGCGCCGGGATACCAAGAGGCCCACCATTGAATTCCTATGTACGCAAGAAACGCCGATATTGATAAAGCTAAAGCGCTGCCGACACCAAGACCCTTATCTTCTCCAATCGTAGGAAGAAAATTAAAAGTCCACTCAGGCAATTTTTCTTTTAAACCAGCAATTCCGCCAACCTCGGGAATGCCAAGCACAACAAAAACCAAAATTGTTGTCCCAACCATTGCAATGATAAACTGAAACACGTCCGTAACTGCAACTCCCCACAATCCTGAAAGTGCTGAATAGATTGCAACAATAATCATCGCACCTGCGACATAAAGAATCACTTGCGACTCAGGAATGCCGAATAATCCTTGAAGTATCGAACCCATTGCAACATTAACCCACCCAATTATGACACAGTTAATAAAAAGTCCGAGATACAATGCACGGAAGCCGCGTAAGAATGCAGCGGGTTTTCCCGAGTAACGAATCTCAACAAATTCCACGTCCGTCATTATTCCCGCACGTCGCCAGAGTCGTGCGAAGAAGAAGACAGTCAGCATCCCGCCGAAGACGAAGTTCCACCAGAGCCAGTTGCCTGCTATTCCGTTCTTTGCCACGAGTTCAGTAACAGCTAACGGAGTATCGGCAGCAAAAGTTGTTGCAACCATTGACGTTCCGGCGAGCCACCAAGGTAGGTTGCGACCGGAAAGGAAAAACTCTTTGGTGCCTGAACCAGCGCGTTTTGTATAATAAAGCCCGATAGCAAGGCTGAGAAGAAAGTAAAGAGCTACGAGAGACCAATCGAAGTAATGCACAGGTAATTTTATATTTTATATATTAGATTTTAGATTTTGATTTTCTTTGCTTAGAGGTAATTAGTGAAGCCGTCAATATTGCGGTAAGTTCATGAGATTCCTGCAATAATTTTTGAACGAGCTTTTCCTGCATAAGTCCTGATTCGATTATTAGTTCCATCCTGTAACTGGATTCATCGGCTTCTTCTTGAGAAATTCCAAGTTTTGAAATAAAATCAGCTTTCGATCGCGCATTACAGGCTGCTCTGTAATTTGCGCCGACCGATGTTCCTGATCTTAAAAGTTGATTTCCTAAAACTTTTCCGGTCTGCGATCTCGGTAGAAAATTAACAAGTTTAATTACTCTCAAAGCAAACTCTTTTGTTCGTTTTCTAAGTTCTTCTTCCGTCGTTTTTTATTCTCCTAATA
>JAHJVF010000144.1 GCA_018828505.1 Bacteroidota bacterium
CGACTAACATTTTCTAAGGTTTTGAAAGAGAAACACCAATAAGAAAAACTTCAAAACCAAGAAAATGTAAGTCGGGGTTAACTTCTTTTCCAAAGGATCCTTCGGAAATTATCTATACTTATCTTATTTTTAACAATCCGCTGCGGCGGATTCTTTTTTTCTAATGAACATTCTGGGATTAAGATTCTTTATGATTTAATAAATTCAAAATTTCTTTTTAATCCTATAAGTCCGGTTCTCTTAATCGGACTATCTTTAAACTTAAAATTAAAATTTGATTCGTCAAGCACTTTGATTTCTTCAAAATTTAATTCTCTCACAACATTAGATGCAAATTCCAATTCATTGGTTTCAGTTTGCAGCTTGATATTCCATGGACAAACATCTTGACAAATATCGCAACCAAAAACGAAGTTTTCAAATTTACCTTTTAACTCAGTGGGTATTTCTCCCCTATTCTCAATTGTTTGATATGAGATACATTTGTTTGAATCGAGAACATACGGTTCAACGATTGCTTGAGTTGGACAACTCTCAATGCACAAATCGCATTCGCCGCACAGATCGAGCATCTGTCCATCGTACTCGAATTCAATACTTGTCAAAACCGTTCCGATGAAAAACCACGACCCGATTGAAGTGCTGATAACATTTGTGTGCTTTCCCATCCAGCCAAGTCCGCTGCGTACTGCCCAGACTTTGTCCATCGTCGGTCCGTAATCCACATAAAACTTATTTTTCGAATGAGGATCAAATTCAAGTAATATTTTTTTCAGTGACTTGAACTTTTTTTCGAATACTTTATGATAATCTTTACCCCACGCGTAACGTGAAACTTTACCTTCTTGTGGATGTTCGCCGAAATCACCTTCTTGAAAATAATTCAGACCGAGTGATATAACAGATATTGCCTCCGGTAAAATTTTTAATGGATCGATTCTTTTATCATAGCTCTTTTTGATCCAGGACATATCTGAATCAAATTTCTTCTCAAACCAGATTTTGAGGTTCGATGCTTCAGAATTCAATTTCTCTGCTTTTGAGATTCCGACAAGATCGAATCCTAATTCAAAACATCGTTCCCGGACAACAGATGTCTTCTTGGCAATTTCAGAACTCATCTATCGACCATAATCGCTTTGGAATTTTTACAAGAACTTCTCCATCGAGGATTTTCACTTTATATGATTTAATATTGCTCATCCCGCAAGTCGATTTGCCAGTAGCGAGATCAAATGTCCATCCATGAATTGGACACGCTACTGAATTATCACTAATTTCTCCTTCATAAATTTTTGCGACATGATTATGCGGACAAATATTACTAAGAACATGAACATTTTCCCCAATTCTAAAAAGAGCGAGTTCTTCTTCTTCATGGACTATTCTTACACCCTGTTTTTCCGGAAGACTTTTCAGCGAACAGATTTTCGTGTAGTCTGAAGTTGACATGATAAGTTAAAATAATATTGCACGGAAAAGCTTATAAGAAGCTTGAGAGATGTTTTGCAGAGATAATTTAATCATCCAGAATATTCTTTTCTTTTATTATGAAACCTTTCTCGGATGAAATAATTGTTACAGAATTCACAAATGGATCATGCTCAAAAAATAAAATCCAATTTTCTTCATAAGCTTGAGGAAGTATTTTCTTCTTCTCCTCGATCGTAGTGAGAGGGTATAGATCGTAACCCATGACATACGGATATGGAATATGACTTGCAGTCGGTATCAAATCACCCGTGTAGAAAATCGTCTTTCCTTCTGAACTGAGTTTTACGTGCTGCTGTTTTGGTGTGTGTCCATTTGATGTTAAAATTTCAATTCCATCAAAAAGTTCAAATTCACCTTCTGTTAAAACTAACTGATCATTATTTTTCAACGGCATAAAATCGTCCTTTATGAAGCTCACGCGATCTTTATCCGATGCATTCAACGCCCATTCAAACTGCTCACGCTGAATATAATATTTTGCTTTTGGGAAAGTCGGAACGACTTCATCATCAACAAGTTTAGTCGATCCACCACAGTGATCGAAGTGAAGATGAGTTAATATAACGTCTGTTATATCATTTGGTGTAAGATCATATTTTTTTAAAGCATTGTCGAACCATCCATCGACATTTTGAATTCCATAAATTGAATTGAACTTATCGTTGTTCTTATTGCCGGCACCTGTATCGACCAAAAATTTTTTTTCATCTGAGATTATGAGAAGAGACCGCATTGATAATGCGATTCGGTTTCTATCATCTGCCGGATTTGTTCTCTCCCAAAGAACCTTCGGTACGACTCCAAACATCGCACCGCCATCAAGTGCAAACTGCCCTGTTACAATTGAGTGAATTTCAAACTTTCCAAATTTCATAAATAAATCTTTATAGGGTTTGTGTTTAAAATAAGAAAGTCGATAGCAATGTATCGACTTTAACATTGAATAATTATTTTACGTTTATGCTCTTCCTAACGAATCGAGATAATCTTTCTTCTTAAGAAGTGCTGCTTCAGCTTCAACTTGATTCGGATCGGGAACGCAGCAATCGACCGGACAAACTGCAGCACATTGTGGTTCGTCATGAAAACCTTTACACTCGGTACATTTATCCGGAACGATGTAGAAGAATTCTTCCGAGAAGAAACCGCTTGCACCTGACGGAGCGTTATCACCCGCACCATAGGTATTTCCCGCGAGACTCCATTCAGCGGCACCGGCATAAATAGCAGTATTCGGACATTCGGGTTCACACGCACCACAGTTAATACATTCAGTTGTGATCAATATAGCCATAAGGTAAATCCTCCAAAAATAATTTTTAATATTCTTACGCCAGAATGTCCCCAGACTTTAATAATGAAAGCTCCATTTCGCTTAATCTAATATAGAGGACATACTAGATTTTCATTTCAAATTTGATTGCAAGCTATAAAAAAGTGGTTACTATTTCAATTGATAAAAAAGTAATCAATACTTTTAAGTCAATTTTAATTCTTTATTAACATTATTAACTTTAAGAACCTTACCAACTTTGGAAAATTTTTACCAGCTCCCGCTCGCACCGCCGCCACCAAATGAACCGCCTCCGTGATATTCCATCCCTTATGGCTGGCTCTTCTGATCATTGGAAGTATCGTGAATATTATCAAAAGGAAAATTATAAAAGGTATCAGGCCCCATTCGGGTGAGTTTAATTCATCATCGGCTTGATACTCACCTGCAATTGCATCTTGCAAAGTTTTTATCCCTGCAGAAATACCCTCATAATAATTTCCACTTTTGAAATAGGGAGTAATAATATTTCTAATTATCGAACTCGAAAGTGCGTCGGTCACAATACCTTCCAATCCATAACCGACTTCGATTCTGATTTTTCGATCGTTCTTTACTATGAGAAGAAGCAAGCCGTTGTTCTTCCCTTTCTGTCCGATTTTGTTTTTTTCAACAACCTGGATTGTATAATCTTCAAGAGGATGATCATCAAGTGTATTAATGATGAGAAAATTGGAATCCGAGACAATTAAGTAAACTGTTGTAGGTCTTTTATATCAAAAAATTTTATCTTATTTTAAGTGAGAAAGAGTGCTGTGTTATCACCAATTTCTTAAATAAGAAAGGAGTTATCTACTATGATAGCAATGAGTTTCTTCAGTTTTCTAATTTTACTTATAATCAGTCTTGTAGTCTCTGCTATTTTACATTTCTTGCTTAAATATTACGTTCGGCCAGGGATCAATTCATTTATCTCAAAAGTAATTTTCGGTTGGATTGGTGCTTGGCTTGGGTCCCCAGTTTTTGGACATTGGTTTGAAGGCTGGAATTATGAAGGAGTATATTATATTCCAGCAATTCTTGGTTCATTTGCGTTTTTAATTATTCTCGTAGATTTTGTTAAATCTGTAAAAACTACATCTACTTAATATATTTTATTAACAATCAAAATAACATGGCACTCTTCTCATAATAATTTTCATTGCAATTTAATTCGTTGATGACTTGTTTTATTTAAATAGTAAAGTTTGAAAGAATATTGTCAAAAGTTGCTTATCATAAAATTTCAAGTAAGATTTTTCTAAAGATGATTCTATGTTAATGGTTTTGTTCTTTTAACAGAGTGTGTGTGTTTTTGAGCTATACTCAATACTGAATACGTAAATACTTCTCACCAACTCCCACTTGCGCCACCACCGCCGAATGAACCGCCTCCGCCAGAAAATCCGCCCCCTCCAAATCCACCACCACCACCGAATCCGCCAAAACCACCCCATCCACCGCGGCTCCCGGAATTCCATCCGCCGTTATTATATTTCCATCCTTTACGACTTGCCCTTTGGATTATCGGAAGGATCGTAAATATTATCAAAAGGAAAATTATAAAAGGTATCAGCCCCCATTCGGGTGAGCTTAATTCATCATCGGCTTGATACTCACCTGCAATTGCATCTTGCAAAGTTTTTATTCCTGCAGAAATACCCTCATAATAATTTCCACCTTTAAAATAGGGTGCAATGATATTTCTGATGATAGAACTTGATAAAGCATCAGTAACAATTCCTTCTAATCCGTAACCGACTTCGATCCGCATGTCTCTATCATTTTTTACTATTAAAAGAAGCAATCCGTTGTTCTTATCTTTTTGCCCAATTTTGTTTTTTTCAACAACTTGAATGGAATAATCTTCTATGGGATGATCATCGAGAGTATTAAGGATGAGAACCACGATCTGATTGGATGTTGTATCCTCATAAGTTTTGAGTTTAAATTCTAACTCATTAACCTGTGAAGATGTCAGCGTACCGGTAAAATCAGTTATACGGTTTTTGAGAAGAGGAATTTCCGGCTCAGCGAATGCAATACTCAATGAAACGATGAGCCAGAAAAATAAAATTTTCATCTATTGAAATTGAACTTTTGGTGCCTGTTCAGTTCCTGCAGCAGCTTTGAAATATTGTTTTTCTTTGAACCCGGCTATGCTCGCAATTAAATTTTTGGGGAATCGTTTTATGTCGGTGTTATAAGCCTGAACGGAATCGTTAAATCTTTTACGTTCAACGGAAATTCTGTTTTCTGTTCCCTCTAATTGGGATTGAAGCTGTAAAAAATTCTCATTCGCTTTCAATTGTGGATAATTTTCAACAGCAACAAGCAACCGTGAAAGAGCACCGCTCAATCCATCCTGTGCCTGCTGGAATCGCTGGAAAGCATTTGGGTCGTTAAGCATCTCCGGAGTAATTTTTATCTGCCCGACTTTAGCTCTTGCTTCAGTTACTGCTGTGTAGGTTTCCTTCTCAAAATTTGCTACACCTTTAACGGTTTCAACAAGATTCGGGACAAGATCGAATCTACGTTGATATTGATTTTCTACTTGCGACCAGGCATTATTGACACCTTCATCTAAAACGATGATAGAATTGTATTGTGAAACTCCCCACGAAATCACAAAGAAGAGAACTACGAGAATCGCACCGACGACTCCGCAGCCAATCAGTAAACCTTTTTTCTGCATTCACTCTCCCTTATTTTTTTTCTCTCGTTTTAATATAACAATTAATTTGTTAAACTTCGAACAGGTGCGGGAATTCTTCCGCCCCGTGATACAAATTCTTTTGCGCTGAGATTCCGAACCTCCATTATCGGGGCTGAACCAAGCAAGCCACCATACTCAACTATTTCGCCGACTTTCTTATTAAAAACCGGGATTATCCTAACTGCTGTAGTTTTATCATTAGTAATTCCAATTGCGCATTCATCGGCAATAATTGCGGCGATTGTTTCTTCAGGTGTATCGCCGGGAACTGCGATCATATCGAGTCCAACAGAACAAACACTCGTCATTGCTTCAAGCTTTTCAAGCGATAGATGTCCTTTCTGAACTGCACGAATCATTCCTGCATCTTCTGAAACAGGAATAAATGCACCGCTCATTCCACCGACATAAGAGCTTGCCATCAACCCCCCTTTTTTCACGGCATCATTAAGCAAAGCGAGTGCGGCAGTTGTTCCGGGTGCACCGACAGACTCTAAACCCATTGCTTCAAGAATGTCTGCAATGCTGTCACCTTCAGCGGGTGTCGGCGCAAGAGAAATATCAACGATTCCGAAACTCACATTCAATGACTCAGCAACTTTTCGTCCGATCAATTCTCCTGCACGAGTTATTTTAAAAGTTACTTTTTTTATTATCTCGGCAAGCTGACCGAAATCCACCCTTCCGGCTTCTTTAATTGCCTGCAGAACTACACCTGGTCCACTGATACCGACATTTAATACAGTTTCAGGTTCACTCACTCCGTGAAATGCACCGGCAACGAAAGGATTATCCTCCGGCACATTACAAAAGACAACGAGCTTTGCACATCCAACCGACCCGGCATCTGCACTTAATCGAGCTGTTTCCTTGATTTGCCTGCTCATCAAGTTAACTGCATCCATATTGATACCGGCTTTTGTTGTGGCAACATTGATCGAGGAACAGACTCGTTTTGTTTCAGAAAGTGCTTGAGGAATTGCTGCAATTAATTCGCGTTCGCCATTCGTAAGTCCCTTTTGAATCAATGCACCAAAGCCGCCGAGAAAATCCACGCCGACTTTTTCAGCCGCACGATCCAAAGTTTTAGCAATTTTTACATAATCATCTTTTTTGAAATTATCGAACGCAATAGAAATCGGCGTTACAGATATTCTTTTATTCGCAATTGAAATTCCGAATCTGGTTTCAATCTCACGAGCAGTTGAAACGTGATTCTCGGCAACGCGAGTAATCTTTTCGTAAATTTTTTGACAGACGACGTCAACATCGCGGTCGGCACAATCTCTCAAATTTATTCCAAGTGTAACGGTACGAATATCGAAATGCTCGACTGCCGTCATCCGAATTGTTTCAAGTATTTCTTCAAATTGATAAGTCATAGAAATTAATGGAAAATGGATGATGGGAAATGGAAGATGCCTGCCCGTCGGAACGCAGTGTAGGCGGGGAAAAATGCCTGCCCACCGAAACGCAGTGCAGGCGGGGAAAATGTTGAAGTATTTGTCATCACGGATTTAATCAACTAAATAAATTTTTCTCTTTATGAACACATTCGCTCCCGCCTGCCAGTCCAGTCTCAGTGTAGCGGGCAGGTTGCTCAGTGCAAGCCTTATAAACTTTTTAACTTTATAAACCTTTCGTTTTACATTTTTCACTTTACTTTTCAATTTGCACTTTGTTCTTTTCAGTTTGCACTTTGCACTTTGCAATTTACAATTTGCAATAATTTCATAGTCTATGCATATACCGAAACACATCCTCATGCTGGATGAAAATTCTGATATTCATCTCTTCGGCGACTTTTGATAATAGATCAGATATTTCTTTAAATGTTTTCTTTGTGCTGGAAATATCGACTATCATGATCATCGTGAAAAATTCCTGAAGGATTTTCTGAGTGATATCTTGAATATCGCAATCATTCTCCGCCAAGACAGATGAAATTTTACTTACCACACCTGGTTGATTGATCCCGTATGAAGTAATAATAACTCTGCCCGAGTCCATTGGTTCTTGAGCAAAGTTTCCGTTGCTCATAAGAGTTTCAACTTTTCGATAGACATTTTCCCTGATTTTTTCTGGAGGAGCTTCATCGCCGAGTTCTTTAATAACTTCGATGGTTATTTCTCTGATTTTCTGTTCAGATAAGTTCAAGGTTTCGGTCCTTTATATTCAAACTGTAGATAATTTAACCATTTATTAAGAACTTTTGTATTAAAATTTTTAGCAAATTTTTCAGTGTTTTCGATATTGCCGGCGTAAAATCTATACCAAAATAAGCTCAGCAGCATCACTCCGTCAAAATCTCGTTTTGATGAAAAAGCATCTACTGTAAGATATATGCCTATCGCATTCCATGCGAATGAAAGAAGTCCGCTGAAATACTCTCCGGAGTAAAACTGTCCCGCACCCGGGAGAGCATAACTTAATATTTTTGCAGTGCTGACCGATTTTTGATTCTGCAGAACGGAATCGCAAACCTGAATTAAAAATTGTGAATGAACAAAATATTCTGAATCTCTATCATCAATTTGATAGAAATAATTCTTTGCCGCTTCTGCCCGACCGAAGAAAAGATTTGTAAATCCCCCCCAATAAATGATCTCATCATTAAAATTCAAAAATTCTTTTCGATAAGAGATTTCGGAAAGAGCATCCATTGCCTTTTGTTCGTTTCGAGATACTAAAAACATTTTCAGCTGCTCCAGCTTGACATCGAATAATTGACGCGGCGATCTACTGAACGCTGATGCACGATAGAAATGTTCTTCAGCATTTTTATAGAATCCGCCATTCGCATAACTTTTTGCGATCAACAAATTTGATTCGTAAGAGTATTTTCCTTTTTTATCAAAGAATAATAATCTTTTGAATTCCATTACAGCATCGAAATATTTTTCCTGATCGTAAAGCTCTCTTGCATAATTATACTGCGTGACAAGTGCCGTATCCACTGAATCCTGAGCTGCTGCATTGATATAAGTGATTAAAATAAAACTAAGGGCAAATATTAACTTCATCGATAAAATAATTGTTCTTGCTTAAACCATGATAGAGTTCGTTTTGAAATTTTTCCTTCTGTTCACGGTTGAAAAGATTTGCAGAAATGATCGAACCGTAAATATTACCTGCATAAAAGAAGGTGCTAATCCCAGCAAAAAGCCATCCTCTGAAATTGTGATTTGCTGAAAAATTATCATAAGCTAAAAATCCGAAAAGTCCGGTAAGCAAAAAGCTGATAACACCGTCCGAATATTTTTCTGTATAAATTTTTCCGCTGCCTGGTATTACACCGGACATAATTCCGGCAATTACTGGGTCCTTCGATTTTAGCGATCGCATCTTTGCAGTGTGTTCTGCAATAAAAAGCTGGGTCGAAATATTTTTAACATTTCCGAAATCCTTTTCAATTTCTGAATCATTGATTGAACGAAGTTTTACGGTAAGCTTTAATGTATAATAATACTCCAGCCAATCATAATTTTCCGAATTTGAAAACAACTTATAAAAGTAAAAGTCATTTTGTTGAAGGAATTGATTTTTTATGTACTCCTTAATTGCGACACTTTTTAGCGAACTTTTTGAATCATAAAATTTCGAAAAGTACTCATCCGATTTCTCGAATTTCTCCAAACCCTGCAGAGATTTTCCTAGTAAATAATCTATCGTATCCTCATTTTGAGGAGAGTAATTTAACGTCATCAATCTTTGCAATTCACTCTCCGCACGAATAAAATCACTCGTACAGTACAAATGTTTAGCGAAGGAGTAAATGTGATCCGCTGAATCGCGAAGTTGAGTTTGAGGATATAAAATATCTGTTCGAATGAAAAAGAAAACAAGTAAAATGAAATACTTCATCTTGAAATGTATCTTTCGACCGGATCTGATAATCTTCGATTTTGAGAGAGAGAATATTCTGTACGATTAAAAAGATTCGCATCTCTCTGAAATCTATCCGAGAAGAGTAAAAGTCCTTCTAAGAAATTTGTTTTGTTAACCGCATCCAAAAAAAAATGCGAGCAGGATGGATCGAACGGACAATTCGCACCATCCGCATCTGAAATGAAAATCCGATATAAATTTAGAGCAGGTTTTAATACGTAATCTTCTGCTGTCTTAAACTTCAAATCAAATTTTGGTTTTTCATCTGCAATAGAAATTGAATATTGAACCGGTACTTTTTCCCATCTCCGATCCTCTTTCTCCTGTGCGGATACAAATTGAATAGAAGAGAGACTAAATAGTCCGAGCAGAATCATTTGAAATGAGTATTTCAAGTTGAAAGGAATTTTAGAATTAATCGATATTTTAATTCACATCTGTCCAAAATATTTTTATAAGTTCACAAAAATTTAGTTTTCTAAGCACAATCCCGTCTGCCTCACGAGATACGGTTGGGCGGGCAGACAAATTTTTATTTAGTAAATATGAACTCAACCCCCTATCCCCCTTCTCTTATCAAGAGAAGGGGGAATTAAGGGGGATGAGTTACTATAATTCAAATCTCCATCAACTGACGGACTGATGTACAAAATCTTTCATAAGAAATGTAGTATAAAATTCATTCCTTTACTTTGGAATCATAAATTGTTTTGAACAGATATGATTTTAATTATTAAATATATCTTTTCTGATTTGATCTATGCTAATAAGCAAAAACTATGTTATGCGCGTTCTACTTTTTTTTACTGCAGCAAGCTTCGTGCAATAACAATCCTCTGAATCTCCGAAGTCCCTTCGTAGATTTCTGTGATTTTCGCATCACGCAGATATCTTTCAACGAGATATTCTCTCACGTAGCCATATCCGCCATGAATTTGAATTGCTTCATCTGCACATTCCATTGCGACGCGTGATGCGTACAACTTTGCCATTGCAGAAGCTTGAATATAATTTTCATTCTTATCTTTCAACGATGCGGCATTTAAAGTAAGCAATCTTGCAGCTTCAATTTTTGTGGACATATCTGCCAGCTTGAATTGAATCGCCTGAAGATTTGCTATCGGCTTATCAAACGCTTTTCTTTCCTTTGCATATTTTAGCGAAGCTTCGAGAGAGGCTTGCGCAATGCCGAGTGCCTGGGCTGCAATCCCGATCCTTCCGCCGTTTAAAGTGTTCATCGCAAAGTTAAATCCCTTTCCTTCTCCCCCGATAAGATTGGCATTTGGAACTCTGCAATTAGTAAAACTGAGTGAACATGTGTCTGAACTGCGGATACCGAGCTTATCTTCTTTTTTTCCGTGCTCGAATCCGGGAGTCCCTTTATCAACAATAAATGTGCTGATGCCTTTGTGACGCAGTTCACGATTTGTTTGTGCAACTATCAAAAAAACATTCGCTGTTTGTCCATTCGTTATCCAATTTTTTGTTCCATCCAAGATCCAATCGTCGCCGTCTTTGTCTGCGGTTGTATGCTGATTAGTTGCATCACTTCCCGCTTCAGGCTCCGAAAGAGCAAATGCACCGAGCAGATTTCCCTGTGCTAAAGGTTTTAAGTATTTTTCTTTTTGCTCGTTTGTACCGTAATCATTCAAGCCATAACATACCAATGAATTATTCACCGACATAATTACACCGACACTTGCATCGACTTTCGAAATTTCTTCCATTGCAAGAACATAGCTAATCGTATCCATTCCCGCACCTCCCCATTCAGGCGGGACCATCATTCCCATAAATCCGAGCTCCCCCATTTTTTTAACTATCTCATATGGGAATTCAGCTTTGATATCTCTTTCCACTGCACTTGGTGCGATCTCCGACTCGGCAAAATCCTTTGCGGTCTGTTTGATCATTAATTGCTCTTCGGTAAATGCAAAATCCATATATCCTCAATTTTTTTACAAATATATAATTTATGAGCCGAAACCAAAAATCGTTAATACCAAATTAATTACGGCGATGCTTTCTGCACTAATGTTTTTTGGTGCAGGCTCATTTCTTAGGTTAATAAGTATTCTGAATTTTGATTTGATTCGCTGCTTAAAATCATATAGTAGAGAGAATTTTTAGATTCAATGAGTTTCAGTTAAAACTGCTTGACTTCAATAGGGGTAAAAACTAATTTCACGCAAGTATTGAAGTATTATTTGATGGAATTTAAAAAGCCAAAAGAGATTTTGGGGGAAAGTTAAGTGATAATTTTGAAGTCCAAAGAGCCGACTTAAATTTTAAATAAAACAGTTACTAACAATACGAGAAAAAGTCCGCTGGATAGTATACTTTAATATATGGATATAAAATGTATTACTGGGATTATAAAGGTCTATATATTTTATTAACTGACGAGGAAGAAGATGAAATCATTCGTTCTTTGTCTGATAATAACCCGATTGCTTTAATTGGATATAATACTGATTATAAGACAAGAAAATTATGGGAAAAGAAAATAAACACTCATTTATTAAACTTTTTACTAGACAACCACGAAGAATTTAATAGAAAATATGTATTTAGGTCATGGTATAACGAAGAAGCGCAGAAATATTTTCCTATGTTTCTTGATGCGTATGGCAGAGCAACCAAATTGGCAACGATAGGATCATTCGATGGCGATGAATTACTAGATGATTCTATTGAAAGTGTTTTATTAGATACGAATAAAAAGATATACCAGATATCATTATTCAACAAGAGCATAATTCCTAAAAAGATACCTAAAGTAAATGGAAGAATTTCATTTTATTCAAATAATATTGAAAAAATTGCTGGCACTGTTACAAACTTTGTCTTAATGACTAAACATTTTAATATCCGTTTTGGAGAAAAGATAATTCGTGTAATAATGCACGGTAAATAAAAATGCATTATAACCTTTAACTCAAAGCGACTGCTTTAAACGTTGTGGCATTGTTGTGTTTTTGGTTGCGTTGTAAAAGTAAATTGACCTTTGAGTTTAGTGAACAAAACAAATTTACAAATAAATATTGGCGTTGGTTTTTTATTGCTGCATTGTTGTTCTGGGCAGTGCTTTAGTTGCAACGCCGTTAGGCACTTTCAAATTAGTGTCTGCTTATCCGAGAAGAATCAATAAGGAGAAAGAAAATGACAACGAAGTATTGTAAAAACTGTGGAAATCAGCTACAAGATGCTGATATCAGATTTTGTTCAAACTGCGGTGCACAAGTAGTACACCCTACTCATCAAGGTAATGTAAGCGAGGCGACTATAGCGGAAAATTCTACGAAACATCAAGAATCTGGTAGAGGCACTTTAATTCTTGTTTTAGGTATTTTAAGCTATTGGCCAGGGTTTGGTCCATTAACTGGAATTCCAGCTTGGTTTATGGGCAATAAAGACTTGAAAAAGATTGAGCGTGGATTAATACCTATTTCTGAAAAAATGAAAACAAAAGTTGGAATGATTCTAGGCCAAATCATTACTTATTTATTTGTCTTTATTCCCTTATTTTTAATTTTATTTTTTCGTGAAGAGGTTATGAGGCTTATGGGGATAGATTAGAGATGATGAAAAATTAATTTTTAAAACCGCTTTATTCTCTTATCTATTTTCAATATGCTTTAGAAATATTAAACCAACTTGTACGAAGATTTCAGTATGATAAGCTATAAAATACTTAGCAGCATAAAAAGTTTATGTAGTAATTTTTTGGGGTGGTTCAAAAAATATTGCCTAACCCGCCAATCAAGCGGACGCCCCCGACAAGCCCGCCTGCCACATGGAATTAATTAGGCGGGCAGGTCTTATCTCATGGGGCAGGCGGGTCGGGTGGACAGGTCGGGGTTAGCTAACGGATCGCTTTCGGTATTTGTTTAGGGCGTGAGATAGAAAAGCAAAAAATATTTGTTAAAAAAATTTTTGATATTGAAAGATAGTGAGTTAATATAGAATATTATCTCACGCCCTGAAGTTATTGTCCGCCACGGCGGATTGTTCTTCCGTATAAAGTTGTACGTCAGTTGACGGATAGTTCTGCTAAATAAATATTTTTTAATTATTGGCATTGTCTTTTAAGTGGCACTGTTGTCCGTCAGCTGACGGAGACGGATGGGCTACGCATTACAAACCACGCCGTTATACACACAATTTTGAAACTTGCATATAATAACGAGAAGCGTTATTATCAAGGTATGATAAAATCATTTGCTGATAAAACAACACAAGAATTATTTGAACGCCAAAAGGTAAAAAAAATATCTTCACAAATTCTTAAAACAGCATACAGAAAGCTTTTAATCATTGATGCTGCTGAAAATATTGAAGATTTAAGAATACCATCCGGCAATAGACTTGAAAAGTTGACTGGAGATCTGTCGGGTAAATATAGCATTAGAATAAATGATCAATGGAGAATTGTTTTTAGCTGGTCAGAAAACAACGCATTTGAAGTTAAAATCAAAGATTATCATAAAGGTTAAATTATGAATGAAAAAAATAAAATAGCACCAATTCATCCTGGTGAAATATTGTTAGATGAGTTTTTAATACCAATGGGAATAAGTCAATATCGTTTGGCTAATGATATAAATGTCCCACCAAGAAGGATCAATGAAATTATTCTTGGAAAAAGATCTATAACGGCAGATACAGCTTTAAGATTATCACATTACTTCGGTTTATCTGAAAAATTTTGGTTGAATCTTCAAATAAAATACAATCTTGAAGTTGCTAAAGATAAATTGAAAGGTAAATTAAAGAGAGAAATAAAAAAGTATGCTTTAACTACAGGGCACCTCTAAAAATTATTATTTTTCTTGGCGACTTACATTTTATGGTTACTCATAGTTATTTATTAATTGGGCTAAAGCCCTTGATGTGAGCGGCGTTTCAATAACCCCACGCTTAAGAGCGTGTGTTAAAATGGTCATTCCCGTGTAAACGGGAATCCAAAAACTTTGAAATTTGAATGGATTCCCACTTTCGTGGGAATGACAAGTTGAATAAGTGTATTATTCACACAGCCTC
>JAHJVF010000145.1 GCA_018828505.1 Bacteroidota bacterium
GGATAGTTCGTTTTCGGTCATAATGTCGTAAAGATAACAACTTTCACATCTACCTGGCGGTAGACAGGCAATTAACGGTAGAACCATTAGTTTTAATAAAAAAGATTTTGAAGGAATAAAAAAGTTTAATTTGAAAGTCCTTACTCTAAAAGAATTTTTAATTATAATTGGAGAAAAATTATGAGTACAATTAGTTTAAGATTACCCGAATCACTACATAAAAAAGCTCGGGAAATAGCAAAAAAAGAAAACACCTCTATTAATCAATTGGTTTCTTCTGCATTAGCAGAAAAAATATCCTCATTAATGGCAGAAGAATATATTGAACAAAGAGCGAAGAAATCTAATAAAGAGAAATTCAAGAAAGCTCTAAGCCGGGTTGCTGATAGTGAACCGGTAGAGTTTGATAGATGAGCCTAATTCACTACACGCCTGTGTGCCGCCTGCCTTTGCCGAAGCGGCTTGCCTACGCCTGTGTCTGCCCTATGAAACTTTCAGAAGGCGGGCTACGCGCAGGCAGGTAGATTCGGCTCATAGATAATAAATCGAGTTGGATTCGACGTTCTGCTGTAATTTTTTTGAATTGCTAAAATCTGTCATCAGCCCAAATTGACTTTCAGAGCAAGTAATAATATATTTGACACCTAAAATTTTAACTTAAAGCGAGAAATATGAAGAAATTTAGATTTAAAATTGTTTTAATCGCAGCACTTATTGCGCTTGGACTCTACTTCCTCTATCCGACTTACGGCGACTATCTAAATACAAAATCTGTTGAGAAAACTCTTAATGAAAAACGCGAGCTTCTCAAAGCTCAAAATCCAAATATCGATAAAGAAATATTGGATAAATATCTCAACCAATTAGAAGATAGTCTAATAAACGCTGATCCATCAATCAAAAAAGAAAGAGAAAAAAGAATTAAGCTTGGTCTAGATCTTCAAGGTGGAATGTATGTGGTTTTGGAAGTCAATACATTAAAACTTATTGAAAAGCTGGCAAAGAATCCCGATGAAAATTTTGCTGAAATGATAAAAGAAACGGATACCATCGTTAGAGTTAGTGAAGAACCGGTTGTTGATGTGTTCACAGAAATTGCCGCAAGAAAAGGAATTAGACTAAGCAGATACTTCGGTGAGATTAGAGATGATGATGATATGATCACAGATATGCTTAAATCTCAAGCAGGTGATGCAGTAAATAGAGCTGTTGAAATCATACGGAATAGAATTGATCAGTATGGAGTGTCGGAGCCAAGTATTCATGTATCCGGCAGCAGAAGAATAATTGTCGAGCTTCCGGGTATTGCAAAAGAAGAAGAAGCCCGTCAATTATTACAGGGAACTGCACTGCTTGAATTTAATATTGTTAAAGATCCCGAATTTACCTTTGGAGTTTTAGAAAAGGTTAATAAGGTATTAGCAGGTAAACCTCTTGAAGATACAACTAAGACCGATACAACTAAACCTGCATCTGATGAAAGTGATATCGCAGAAGACACTACTCAAAAAGATCCGAATCAAATGACTCCGGAAGAATTCGCAAAAGAATATCCTCTTTATGCAATTGCGATGCCGAATCCGCAAAGTCAAACTGCTGATCTCTTTGTAAGAGAAACTGACAGGCATAAAGTAGATCGAATGCTAAAAAGAGAAGATGTCGTAAATATTTTACCTAAAGATATTAAGTTTGTTTGGTCGGCAAAGTCAGAGTTTTTTGCAGAAGGGCAGCCAATTTATCGGCTCCACTGTGTAAAAGCTACGCCTGAATTAACTGGTGGGGTAATAACCGAAGCAAGAGCAACTCTCGACCCACAGACCAGTGCGCCAATCGTTACTATGGAAATGAATGCCGATGGTGCGAGAGATTGGGCAAGAATCACGGGGACCAATATTGACAAAAGAATCTCAATTATATTGGATGGTCTTTCCTTTTCTGCTCCGGTTGTAAGAGGTAAAATTACCGGCGGTTTCTCGCAGATCGAAGGTATTGGAAATCTTGACGAAGCAAAATTACTCGAGATAGTTTTGAAAGCTGGCGCACTTCCAGCTCCTGTAGATATTATTGAAGAGAGAATTGTTGGTCCATCGTTAGGACAAGATTCAATTCGCCAAGGTGTAACATCTGCACTAATTGGTGGTATTCTGGTTTTAATTTTTATGTTTATTTACTATAGATTTGCTGGTGGTGTCGCAGACTTTGCTGTGATCATTAACGTATTTTTCATTCTTGCGGTGCTCGCCGGTTTTGGTGCAACTTTAACTCTTCCTGGTATTGCAGGTATTATTCTTACAATAGGTATGGCTGTAGATGCAAACATTCTGGTCAACGAAAGAGTACGCGAAGAGTTAGCTACCGGTAAAACAATTAAAGCTGCCATTGATAGCGGTTATGCCAAGGCATTCTCAGCAATTTTTGACGGTAACATCACTACTTTCTTTACTGGAATTATTTTATACCAGTTTGGCAGCGGTCCAATTCAAGGATTTGCTTTGACTTTGATGATCGGTATTGCTGCAACACTATTCACACAGTTGGTAATTACGAGATTGATATTTGACATTACTGTTGAACGCGGCGGTAAGCCAAATTTCGGTTGATAAAGTTTTAGGAGATATATTTTAACATGCGACTATTCGAAAATCTTAACATTGATTTTTTAAGTAAAAGAAAATTATTCTATCTTATTTCAGCTACAATTATTCTTTTGGGAATTGTTTCAATAGTAATTAAGGGACTTGATTTAGGGATTGATTTCAAAGGCGGCTCTGAAGTTGTTGTCTCATTTGATAAACCCGTAGCCATCGGCGATGTCCGTGATGCAACTATAAGAATGGGTTTAGGAAATGTAGAGTTGAAAACTTTCGGCGCTACAACTGAGAATGTTTTAGTTCGTACAGAACTTCAAGACTTAGATCAGGTTCAGTTTGATAAAATCAAAGCAAGCATAGAATCTCTGATTAATAAATCTATTGCCGATACTCTTTACTCTGTGAAAGAGCAAACATCATCAACAGTTGTTTACTCATTTGATACACCTGAGAATGCAAATCTTATTGCGGATAAATTATTTTTATCGGGATTTCAAGCCGGTTTAGTCAGTAAAGAACAGGATAATTTAGAAGTGATCGTTAGACTTGGAATTTCGGATTTAATAAAAGAAGGTTTAAGAACGGAATTCACCGGTATCAACTTCGATATTATAAAGGAAGATAAAGTCGGTCCGAAGATTGGTGAAGAACTAAAGAGAGATGCAATCATTGCAATTGTTTTAGCTCTCGTTGTGATATTGGTTTATGTTGGATTCAGATTTAAATTTACATTTGGCTTGGGTGCAGTGTTTGCACTTTTCCATGATGTCTTGGTTACGCTGGGCTTTGTGTCGTTCTTCAATGGATTGATGCCAGGATTAAATTTGGAAATTACACAATCTGTAATTGCGGCATTCTTGGCTCTTGTGGGTTTTTCTGTTAACGATACTGTGGTTATCTTTGATAGGATCAGAGAAAACTTAAAAATTCACAAAACAATGGACTTTTTATCCTTAATAAATTTCAGTATTAACCGTACTCTTAGCCGAACAATTTTAACTTCAGGTACTGTGTTGATTGTAATTATAGGATTATTATTATTTGGAGGAGAAGTCAATAAAGGATTTGCTTTCACGCTATTTATTGGAGTTTTAACCGGTACTTATTCTACAATTTATATTGCAAGTGCATTCGTTTACGATTGGACAACCAAATCGAAAAAGAAAATACAATTTTAACCCGCCGAGGCGGGCTTGAAATTTAACAGTTCAATGAATAAATTGAACCCAGAATGTTCATTAGAAAAAAGAAAATTTGTTAAAAATAAGATAAGTATAGATAATTTCCGAAGGATCCTTTGGAAAAGAAGTTA
>JAHJVF010000002.1 GCA_018828505.1 Bacteroidota bacterium
AATCATGGTTGTCCAGAGGTTACCGATCCTTTCAAAGTTATCGTTTACTTTGCATTCGACAAGTCAAACCTGACTAAAGAAGCTATAGCCAAATTAGATGGTGCTATCAACTTTATGAAACAAAATCCAGAGACGATGTTCTCGCTCGAAGGACATGCCGACTGGACAGGTCCGGAAGTTTATAATATGAAACTTTCCGAAAGAAGAGCCAGTTCTGTATTCGATTATATGGCTAAAGGTGGAATCGACAAACAAAGATTCCAGAAGAAATGGTTCGGAGAGACTATGCCGGCTGCTGATAACAAGACTAAAGAAGGACGCAAACTTAATAGAAGAACGCTTGTTATCCAAATGCTGGAAAAATAAGAGTTGAAAAATACTCATATAAAAAGCCGCTCCAATGAGCGGCTTTTTTATTTTAAACTAACAAAACCTTTTGCGAATATTTAATTCATCACATACTGTTCCACATAATATTTTGCTGTAAGCGGTTCTTGAAGTGAATTGATTATAAATTCACTCCAATGAAAGTAGGCTCCGGTCTTAAAAAATTCTTCTTTGAGAAAAGCTCCGACTTTTGGTTCGTTATATAAACTATAACGATTTGAATATTCTTTTCCTATAATCTTAACCACAAGATAATGATAGAGTTGAGAAGCTAAAAGCTCTCCTAAAAGATAGTTATGGTAATAGCAGGGAATTGTTGCAACATGTATTTTTGCAGCCCAATCAGGCTGATTTCTATTTTCAGGTTTGGAGATCAATTGGAAATTCGTGATTAACTTCCACCACAATTCGTTTAGATTTTGGTTTGGTTTTTCATAGAGCTCTTTTTCAAAATAATACATCACCATTGCCCAACGGGAAAAAACAAGCTGATTTATCTTGATCATTTTATACGCATCATTTTCAATTTCTGAAATTTTCTTTTCATCAATTCGGAGAACTTTTGTAAGCCATCTGGGGTGAAGAGCAAATTTTCCGAATAACATTGCAATAGCTTCCGTTGTAAAAATATGTGATGGATCACGAAGGACGAATGGAAACGATCTGCCAATAAATTTGTTATATGCTGCATGACCGTATTCGTGTAAAAGTGTCTCCATCCAATCCGAATTCGGCTTCACGTTTCCTAAAATCCGGATATCCCCTTCTTTATCCATATCCAAACAGTAAGCGTGTTGATTCTTCCCGTTTTTTTCGAAAAGATCGCTTCTTTCTATCAGATCATCGATTTGCAGCCCGATGCTTGAAAAGTAATCACATGTAATAGAAACTAAATCCTTCTCGTGATAAAACTCATCATAATTGATTTGGTAAATCTTAGGCGCTTGCTGGAAAAATTGATCCTGGTAGTGCCAGGGCTTCAATTCCTCTATGTCTATTTTTAATCGTTCACATAGCTTCTCATCAATTTCCTTTTTAATGTCAACGAATTTAATCCGTGTGAGTTCATCGACTTCTTTGAATATCCTGTCAATATCTTTAGGATTTTGTTCGGATAGAGCAAGACTCATTTCGTGAAAATTATTAAATCCTGCAGAGACTGCTTGTTCATTTCTTAATTCAACCAGTTTGATTACATCTTCGTAGACTTTTGAACCAATCGACTTACTTGCAAGCCATACTTTTTCTAATTCTTTTGAATCTTTACTTGTCTTTAGTAGTCGGTCAACTTCATTGTCAGTGAATATTTTTCCATCTACTTCTGATCGAAAGTTGGTAAACTCATTTTCGATTTTGGTCTGAAGTATTATCATCTCCTCTAATTTTTTTTCATCATATTGGTTTGGCAAATAAGCGTTGTAGAGAAGATCAACCTGTCGACTTTCGATATAATCAAGTTCGTCATTTTTAGATTTAATACTTACGAGTTCTTCAAAGTCTTTTTGATTCTTAAATAGTTTTGTTATTTCAAGTTGTGATTTAGCTACTTCAGCCCAATCCTCAGATTTGCCGGTTAGTGACGCTTTCCAGTAAGCATGTGCATGATTTTTATGGAGCGGGATATACTTTGCTTCGAATCTTTTTATAAACTCTTTGAACATTGCTTTAGGCTTCTGATCGTTGAATACGGTTTGCTTTTATGTAATTTAGTAATCGAAATTCTTATCAACAATACCCTGACTTTCGGTTTGATAATCATTAGCTGATTAGTTAAATTGCGACCCAAAATTAAGGAGATTCAATGGCTACACATAAGTCAGCTGAAAAAAGACATCGACAAAGTTTGAAGAAAAAAGCGATAAATAAACAGAGAAGAAGTGAATTAAAAACAACTGTAAAATCGGTTCGAACCGCAAAAGACAAAGAAACCGCTGAAAAAGAACTCAAAAAAGCGATTGCTTCATTAGATAGAATGGCTTCAAAGAAAATAATTCATAAAAATAAAGCTGCAAATCAAAAATCAAAATTGACACGCCTCGTAAATAAGCCGTTCTAATATAAAAGATAAATTTTTTCTTAAAATTATAAAGCCAGGTCGATTCCTGGCTTTTGTTTTTTATTTTCTTCCAATCAATTAGGCTTTTAATCAGCTAATTCATAGAGAAAATCTCTATGTATTAAAATTTTGTAGATCCCGCCAAATTCAACCAGAGTAGGCATACGGGGGAGCTTCGCTCAGATGATATTAGAAATGACATATCTCTAAAACCTGATTTCCAAGTCGAGATATGTCATTTCTAAAGCCTTACGATTCGCTCTACAAAAAATTCAACCCTGTCAACCTCTGGTTGATATCTTTGGTTAGAATTTCCGTGAAATGCAGATGATAAGTGAAACCAATAAGCTTATCAAAATCATTGTTACTATTGGAAAATAGAATTTGAAATTTGGTCGATCGATCACAATATCTCCCGGTAATTTGAAAAAGGGGATCTTACTTATCCACTTCCAAAATAATCCCACTAATAAAAGGACAACTCCAGCGAGAATAAATACTTTTTGATAATTGATATTCATTTCTCAAATACTTTATGAGATAATCTTTTTTATCATTTTTATTTTTTCGGGTTTAAGATTTGATATTTCTATACTTTTTTCCACTCGATTTAATGTTGACTGAACGTCATCTTTATCTGTAAACAAAGTAACGAGAGTATCATTTACATTGACTTCATCGCCAACTTTTTTACTAAACAATAAGCCTGCTTTGGGATCAATAATATCATCATGTTTCATTCTCCCTGCACCGAGTTCAATCCCGGCCATTCCAATTTCGAAAGCATTGATTGATTTAACGTAGCCGACAGTTTTTGATTTCAACTTGACTATGTTTTTTGATTTCGGATATTTTTCGACCTCTTTGATAAAAGAAATGTTGCCGCCCTGGTTTGCCGTAATCTCAAGAAAT
This sequence comes from Bacteroidota bacterium, assembly GCA_018828505.1. Taxonomy (GTDB): domain Bacteria; phylum Bacteroidota; class Ignavibacteria; order Ch128b; family Ch128b; genus JAHJVF01. The sequence goes on from JAHJVF010000002.1 coordinate 3,356, forward strand.
TTTTTATATGCGCACCCATTTTTAATCTGTTCTTTCGAGATTTCAACTCCTTCTTCAATTGAAGATGCTTTTTCGCCAAGATAGATCATTGCCCCGGCAAGATTGTGACTAACTTCCATTAAATCAGAAACATCTTTTCCCTTCAAACACTCTACCGATTCAACTACTTCCAGCCAATTACCAACAGCAAAACCCAAAGGTTGATCCATAGAAGTAATAAACGCAATGGTTTTTTTATTAAATGCATCGGCAATTGATTTCAAACCTAAAGCGAGTCGTTCGGAATCTTCGAGAGTTTTCATGAAAGCACCGCCGCCGGTTTTTACATCGAGAACAAGTCCATCGATCCCTTCAGCTAGTTTTTTGCTCATAATACTTGCACAGATCAGCGGAATAGATTCAACTGTTCCAGTTACATCGCGTAAAGCGTAGATTTTCTTATCAGCAGGAGCGATTTCCTTAGTCTGCCCAATTAGTACAGCGCCAATTTTCTGGAGGGCTTCAACATATTCTTTTATTGATAGATCCGTTCTGAAACCTGGAATTGCTTCTAATTTATCAAGAGTTCCTCCGCTGTGTCCCAATCCTCTTCCGGAAATCATTGGTACAGGCACGCCTGCAGCAGCAGCTATCGGAGCAATTATCAAGGATACTTTATCTCCTACACCACCGGTAGAATGTTTATCGACTTTAATCCCGGGTATACTTGAAAGATCAAGAACTTCGCCGCTGTGAAGCATTGTTTCTGTTAAAATAGAAGTTTCGCGAGATGTCATTCCCGAAAAATAGACACTCATTAAAAATGCAGACATTTGATAATCCGTTACAATACCCGACAAATACCCCTCGATAATGAATTTAATTTCCTTGGAATTAAGCTCAATTCCGTTCCGTTTTTTGATGATAATTTCAACTGGATTCATGTCTTTTCGCTTTATTAATATTTTTTCCCAAAATACTGATTTAATGTCAATTTTGTGAATCAAATCACTTTAATACTGTTTGAAATTCTTAAAAAATGCTTCTTTTTGATATAACCTAATGATTTCAGAGAATTTGCAAAAAACTTTGAATTCGTACATTTTTTATATATTTTGGATTAAGACTTAAGACTGATTCATAGTTAATTAAGTGCTAATCTTTTTTTGAAGATTTTATGAATGGGGCTTAAGTAGTTTTTTTATAATAGGTTCTAGTTTTATGTCAAAAAAATTGTTTGTTGGGAGTCTTCCATTTTCTGTTTCAAATGAAGAGCTCCAAAAATTGTTCGAAACATACGGAGAAGTTACTTCAGCCGTAGTTATCAAAGATAAACAAACCCGTCGCTCTAAAGGTTATGGCTTTGTTGAAATGGCATCTGACGAAGCAGCAGACGCTGCTATGGAAGCCTTGAACAAATCAGAACTCGATGGACGCAATATCGTCGTTAACGAAGCAAAATCAACCAACGAAGATAAGTCCTGGAAAAAATAGTTACTGATCTTTGATCTTAAGGGATAATCCGCAACTGCAGAACGGATTGTCCCTTTTTATTTTACATTCATTTATGTCATTCAAACCAAGATGTTGAATCTCAATTCTCCATTGTAAATTTTCATTTAAATCTTACTGATTCTCAAGTTGCTAATTCCTTCAGGAGTTTACCCAAATCTAAGTATCACTTTCAATATATCTTATTAAGAAATAATGAGTTACAGAATATAAAAGTAAAAAATAAATCCAAATGAACTTGTTTTCTCGATACCCCCGACCTGCCTGCATCCGTCAGCTGACGGATGTAAACTGGCAGGCAGGCAAGAATTAATAAGAGTTTGTCCACCACTACAATGCTATGACGTGACAGGTCGGGGACTCGTTCCGAAGGAATCCCTTTGGGAAAAACCATAAAGAGTCTTGAGGTTCTCGCCCGCCTGCCTCGCCTGCCCGCCTAATTGTTTCACATGAGGCAGGCGGGTTGGTCTTAGTTAGGCGGGCAG
>JAHJVF010000146.1 GCA_018828505.1 Bacteroidota bacterium
ATTCTTGAAATCAAAGATAATGGAATAGGCATCTCTAATGATGCACTACAGAACGTGAACTCTCTCGGTTTATCGGGAATGCGTGAGCGGGCACTATCAATTAACGGCGACATAATATTTAGTGGCCTGCCACTTAACGACCCTCTTGCCACAGGTGGCCTGCCACTTAACGACCCTCTTGCCACAGGTGGAATTCCTGGTAAAGGGACAACGGTTGTCTTATCAATTCCAATTAATGTTTCTAAAAATGATTGCACCGAATCTAACCCGCCAGCCACACCGATAGCTGAGAGGCGGGCTGGAAAGGTATAATTGATGAAAGAATATTTCAAATATCGTCCAACCCGCCTGCCTCATGAGATAAGATTTGGCGGGCAGGAATCAATCCGTCAGATGCCTGCCCGCCCCATTAATTCGGATGAGGCAGGCGGGTTAGAGCAGGCTCATGATTAAAGTTCTTATTGCAGATGATCACCCGATCATTCGAAATGGATTGAAACAAATATTAGCTGATGAAAATGATATCAGTGTAGTAGCCGAAGCAGAAAATGCTCAACAGGTTTTCGCCTACCTTGATAAGAATAAGGTAGATATTCTTGTTCTTGATATTTCCATGCCTGGTATCTCCGGGTTAGAAGCTATGGAAATCATACATCGAACTAATCCCAAGCTTCCAATTCTTTTTTTAAGTGCAAGGCCCGAAGAGCAATACGGTATAAGAATTTTGAAAGCCGGCGGCGCTGGTTACCTTCATAAAGAAAGTGCACCTGAAGAATTGATTAAAGCGATTAGAAAGATTGTTGGCGGAGGTCGCTTTATTAGTCCAAAATTAGCAGAACAGTTAGCTGGTGGGTTAGACCATATCAACAGAAAGCAATTACACGAGAGTCTTTCCAATCGAGAATATGAATTAATGTGCATGATTGCTTCTGGCAAAACTGTCAGCCAGATAGCTGAACAACTTTTCTTAAGTGTAAATACAATTAGTACATATCGTAGACGAATTTTAAATAAAATGAATATGAATACAAATTCAGAACTAACTTACTATTGCATCAAAAATGGATTAGTTCAGTAATTATTTATGAGCCGAATCTAACCCGCCAGCCACACCGATAGCTGAGAGGCGGGCTGGAAAGGTATAATTGATGCCTGCTACGACCCGCCGTGGCGGGCTATTTAGTGGCGGGAAAGAATCCGCCTTCGCAGGGCGTTGCAGATTTGCAATTATCTGTCATTTCGATGATCTCGACAAAGTCGGGAGAAGAGAAATCTTTCTATTTTAATTAATTTAAGACCTCTCATCCGTCAATTGACGGATTCGAGGTGACAAAACTAGAGTTATGCAACAGCCTGCTTCGGCGGATTTTTTAGAAGTGATTAAATAGTTTTATGATTCAGCCGGATTTCTACTTCACACAATCTGACGATTCTAGTGCCATTTTAAATAATTAATATTTTGTTTTTGTTATTTACAGGAGTTATAAAATAATCACCAGCTTATCACAAAGTGCGACATAGTCGTACCTATCACGAAGTGACCACCTGTGGCTACATAGCTTAGTAGTGGCAGGCCACTTTGTGGTGGGAGTGGCTATGCCCCCAATGGCTTCGCCGAATGTTGGGGTTAGAGTAGCTGATTCACCGATTAGGTTACTAATTTTTTGAGATGTTGTGGAAAAGATTCAGAATCGTTAAATAGTATTCAGTATCAATTGATTTATAACCCCAGCTTTTAAGCTGGGGTATGAGGAATAAACAACAACAAATCGGGCTTTTCCGTAGGAATCCTTTGGATAGCCCAAAAAAGAAATATGTCATACGTAAAAATTTGGGTTCACACTGTGTGGGGAACAAAATACAATCAACCAATTCTTACAAAAGAAATCCGAACAACTCTCTATAATCACATACTTGAAAATGCAAAAAATAAAAAAATATTCACCCCGTTGGATGACTTAAATAAATGAATGAGTAAATAATCAAATAATTATCCAACGGGGTAAATAGATAAAATTAACGGTTACTTTGACCATGTACATTGTTTATTAGCACTTAATGCTGAAATGAGTATATCTAAAACTATACAATTAATTAAAGGAGAAGCTTCGTTTTGGGCAAATAATGTTAAACTTGTCAGACCAAAATTAGAATGGGCAGATGAATATTTTGCTGTTTCTGTGAGTGAGTCAATGTTGGAGAAAGTCCGTAATTATATAAGGAACCAGGAAAAACATCATAAAAAAGTTTCATTTACAGAGGAGTATAATCAATTTATAAGTAAGTACAAATTTCATGGCTAAAGCCAGGAGTATTTTTGTATCAATAATCCCCAGCCTAAAGGCTGGGGTTAGAGTAGATTATTCATCGATTAGGTTACTAATTTTTTGAGATGTTGTGGAAAAACTTCAGAATAATTAACTAGTACCATTTCAAATAATTAGTATTTCGTTTTTCATTTTAATTATTTATAGTGTCCGTCAACTGACGGCGTAAATCTTTGTAGTGCTTTGTACATTATAAAAATGATAGATTATTTTTTTGAAATGGCACTAGATTACAATTATACTCCTATTTTCTATCCATAGAAAAATGATGGATTCAGAGTGAATCGTCGCTCACAATAACCATGAATTTAGTCTTAATGCAGTAATTGTTTCTCTAGCCGTATTTTTGCAAAACATGTAGTACAGACAATGACGGCAAAATTGGTTTTCGTACTACATCGAATAGACAGTTTGTACTATTGTCATTCTAGATTTAATAATTGATATTCCCCACAAAACGGAAGCCTCTATGAAAATTTTCTTAGTTGACGATTCGCCCATTGTGCTTGAAAGGCTAATCGTAATGTTTGACGATTACAAAAACATGGACATTATCGGAAAAGCTAGAAATGGTATCACTGCCATCGCATCTATCCGCAAATTAAAACCTGATATTGTAATACTCGACATTCATATGCCTGGTGGAAGCGGCATTGATGTATTAAAAGAAGTCAGGAAAGAATTTCCTCTAATGACGGTCATTATTTTGACTAATTATGCTGACCCGCATTACCGCAGTGCGTGTTTTGAAGCGGGCGGGGATTATTTCTTAGATAAATCCAAAGAGTTTGAGAAAGTAGTTGAAATATGTAAGGAATTGATAAGAAAAAATGGACCTATTAAACGAAAATGAATAACCCCACAGCAAGCTGCTAATTATCTTAGTCAAAAAAGGACAATTATCCTTTGTATATTTATTTATGGGGAGTTCTAAAAATTTAAAAAATGATTTAAGAACAAGGATTA
>JAHJVF010000003.1 GCA_018828505.1 Bacteroidota bacterium
AACGTTGCGTTTTTTGTTAGTTTTTCCTGCCATATCATAGCATTGTCGTGGCGGGGATGTTTTGAGTTTTGAATTTGTTTAGTGCTTAGAAATTCGGATTTAGAATTTAAGCTTTTTGCAGCGTTCTACATGATTTTGCGTAACTTCAGGTAGTTAACATGTTTTATCATTAAATTTAATCAGCAAGTTTTAATTTTATGGCAATATTTCTGACACAAACAGAAGCTGATTTTTTCTTTGCGATGGAAAAAATCCCAGAAAGCAGTGAGGTTTATACTTACCCTCTTTCAGGCGATAAGCTTCTAATTCCATTTACTTCATTAGACAAAAGAGAAAACTTCTTGTTCGATATTAATAGAGCGAGCATAAGAATAACAAAAGTAACATACCAAAACAGGGTCAGAAAATCCTTTGTGCTAAGAAGACTTGATCTTGATGGTTCTCCTCATGCAAATCCAGAAGTTGAAAATGTACCAGAGATATTCTGATAGATTACAATGGAAAAGAAATAGCCTGCCCTCATCTCCATTTGTATTTAGAAGGGTTTAGCCATAAGTGGGCAGTACCAGCGAATTTATTTTTAAATTTTAATGAAAAAGACATCTACGAAGTCATGTTTGATTTCTTTCATTACTGTAATGTTAAACAAGTACCCGAAATAGAAAAGGGCTTATTATTATGAAAGATTTAATACAAAGCTATATAGACTGGTTGAAGCAGAAAATAAATTACAAAGAAGTGAACGGCTATTACGAAATAACTACTCCGTTTGTCAATCATATTAATGATTATATTCAAATATACCTCAAACGCGATGAGAACGATAGAATATTAATTACCGATGATGGTGAGACCATAAAAAATCTTGAGATGGAAGGAGTGGAATTCACCACTCCTTCACGGAAAAAGGAACTTGAGGTTATTTTAAATGGATTTGGAATAGCTATTAAAGATGATAAGCTAATCAATTATGCAACTCCTCAAACATTTCCAATGAGAAAGCATAATTTTATACAAGCGATTCTTGCTGTCGACGATATGCACGTTTTAGCCCAGCCCAAAGTCGAATCGTATTTTGTAGAGGATGTTGTTAATTATCTAACACAGAATTCTGTTCGATATTCGAGGAATATAATATTACAAGGGAAAAGTTCGTTTCAGCATAAGTTTGATATCTTAATTCCTGCATCTGAAAAAGCGAATGAAAGAATTTTAAAAATTGTTGTAAATCCTAAAAAGCAAAATATTATTTCCCATCTTTTTGGGTTTGAAGACACAAAACTTGCCCGTAGCAATGAAGGAATTATGATCTTAAACGATGTAGACAAGGAGGTTCCTGCTGATGTTACACAAGCAATTAAAGAGTATGGTATATACGACATTCCTTGGACAAAACGGGAACAACATAAATACAAATTAGTAGCGTAATCGATGTACACTTTATCTGGCAGTAATGTCAGAATATATTAAACATTAATTCGTGTTGTGCCAATTTCGATTGGATTAATAAACCTTGTCGTGTCCGATTTTAAAATAAAGAAGATTTTTGGAGTTGTTAAGTCCGAACGCTTCATATTTGATATAACCGAAACAAATAATATATTGCATTTGTACAAGAAATTGTTTACTAATTGTACGTAATTTCATAAAGGAATAATATGAAAATAAAACTTATCATAACGGTAGTGCTGGTTTCGTCGAGTATAGCTCTGTCACAATTGAAGAGTCAATTACCACAGGAACCAAATATTGGTGAGGCAATGCTGTCAGGTCCACAGAACAGTATGTTGCTGGGCTTCATCAATCCTGCAAATTTCAGGATGTTCCACAGTTATAATATGTCGTTCACTTCTTTCGGTGGAAACAATTTGGCACTTGGCGTATACACTAATTCTATGTTCTACCAAATTGCCGATCCACTTTCCATGCAGGTCGATGTCAGTTTAATGCATTCTCCATATAATTCATTCGGCAAAGAATTTCAAAATGATCTTAGTGGAATATACATTAGCAGAGCCGCTTTGAATTGGAGACCGACAGAGAATTTTATGGTGAACATTGAATATCGGAATATGCCAGCGGGATTAGGTTATTTTAATCCGTATTCCAGATATTCTCGACTCGGAAATTACTTTTACGATACGAATGGTTTTAATGACTGGTACATTGGAAGATAAAAGATTAATAAACATTTGCGATTTTCTCAAACCGAGTCTTCTCGGTTTTTTTTATTGCATAGAAATTAAGCAGTGACTCAAGCAAGATCAGGTAGAAATACACTTCTAAACATTTTTCTCTTCGTATTTATTTTAATAATTCTTTTCGTTTCATACACAATTTATCTCAAGTTTACAGCTAAAAGTCCCGAAGAGATCGAAGAAGAAAATCCGACCGGAAGTATTATTCAGGTGGAAGTCCTAAATGGAACAGAGGTACGCGGGCTTGCTGAAAAGGTAACCAATTATCTTCGAAGTAAAAATATAGATGTGGTTCAACAGGGAAATTATAAACGGAACGATGTCCTACAGAGTTTTATCATTGATCGGATCGGCAATAAGAATAACGCAAAAAAAGTAGCAAGGGCTTTGGGAATTAATTACGATCAGATTCGGACAGAAGTAAATCAAGATTTCTTTTTGGATGTATCTATTGTACTTGGTGCGGACTATCAAAAATTAAACTTAGAGTAAAACGTGAACAGCGAACAGCTTAGAGATCAGATCATTACACATATTCAAGAAAAAAAGGGAGAAAAAATTGTTGTCCTTAATTTACAAAAGGTAACAACTCTGTCCGATTACTTTATTATATGCACTGGTTTGGTTGAACCTCATATTAAGGCGATTCGCGATCATGTTGTCGACGAACTTACGGAAAGAGGTTTGAAATGCTGGCATATCGAAGGAGAGCAGGCTATGAATTGGGTACTGCTTGATTATGTGGATGTTGTCGTTCATATATTCAATCCCCAAGCAAGAGATTATTATAAACTCGAAAAACTCTGGGCTGATGCCGAAAGAACTGAAATTCCTGATGAGGAACATACTCTTAGTAAATGAAAAAATATTTATCCACTATTTTTCAAAACGCTTCAAAAAAACTTCTTTATATAGATGTTGATAAGGTATTCTTCAATGTTCCTAAAGTAAAGGATCATGGAGATTTGGCAACAAATTATCCCCTCACAATTGCAAAAGGCATATCAAAGAATCCTCGTGAAGTTGCTCAGGAAATTATATCGAATTTAATTGATACGGAAAATGCTCTTGACAAGGTTGAAATTGCCGGACCTGGGTTTATAAATTTTAAGTTTAAAAAAGAATTTGTTTCAGCATTGATAGAAGACATTATCGAAGCAAAAAATATTTTTGGAAGAAGTAATATTCATGCAGGCAAAAAAGCACAAGTTGAATTTGTATCTGCTAATCCTACCGGACCATTAACTGTTGGGCATGGACGGAATGCTGTCTTCGGCGATACAATTGCTAATATTCTGAATTGGACCGGATACGATGTTGAAAGAGAATATTACTTTAATAATGCGGGCAGACAGATGAGAATGCTCGGTGACTCGGTGAAGCTGCGTTATCTATCGTTATGCGGTGAGAAAATTGAGTTCCCGGAAGATCATTATCAAGGTGAGTATATAATCGATATTGCTCAGAAAATTTATGATGAACATGGAAAAAGTCTTATCGACACAAAAGATGCGAATTATTTTAAGGAATCTGCTGAACGTGAAATATTTAATGACATTGAAAATACATTAGATCGTCTTAATATAAAGTTTGATACATTGTTCAATGAAAATACTCTTTACGAGGAAAAGAAGATCGATGAGGTTATTAAGAAATTCAGGTCGCTTGATTTCTGTTATGAACGGGAAGGTGCACTGTGGCTCGCATTACAAAAAATTGGGATGGAAAACGACAAAGTTATTGTGAAGAGCACAGGCGAGCCAACTTACCGTCTGCCTGATATTGCCTACCACATTGAGAAGTTTAAGCGGGGTTACGATTTAATGGTAGATATCTTCGGTTCGGATCATATGGCAACTTTTCCTGATGTTCTCGCGGGGCTGAAGATTTTGGGTCTCGATGAATCGAAAGTGAAAGTTTTGATCCACCAGTTCGTCACTATCATGGAAAAAGGGGAGGTTGTAAAAATGTCGACGCGTAAAGCGAACTTCATTACGCTCGATCAGCTTATCGATGAAGTCGGTCCGGATGTTGTAAGATATTTCTTTTTGATGCGTTCTATTTCAAGTCATTTGAATTTCGATCTTGATCTCGCAAAAAAACATTCTGATGATAATCCTGTATTCTATTTGCAATATGCATATGCGAGGATTTGTGGAATTTTGAGATTGGCAGAAGAAGAAGGGCATGTTCCTTCGACCGATTACAAGTTTTTAATTGAAGAAGAGGAAATCGATTTAATTAAGCATCTTCACTTATTCCCTGAAATAGTTGAATCTGCTTCAGAAAATTTTGAACCGTTACTATTAATTACTTATCTCCACGAACTTGCTGGCTGCTTCCACAAATTTTATCATAACCATCGAGTGCTGGGACAACCTAAAGATCTCACCGGTGCGAGGTTATCTCTTTGTCTTGCCTCTCAAATAGTTCTGCAGAATGGTTTGAAGATCCTTGGCATCACAGCTCCTGAGCGGATGTAAATTAGTCACTTAGTATAAATTTAAATAACTATCACGATATTATACCAAAGTAAGGATTTTATTTTGGTAACTATTAGAACTCATCCCCCTACCCCTTCTCTTACAAAGAGAAGGGGCGATTTCGCTCGATTTTCAAAGTCCCTCTCTTTTTAAGAGAGGGAT
>JAHJVF010000147.1 GCA_018828505.1 Bacteroidota bacterium
CATTTTCATTTACTGTTTGGTTCGCAGATGCAAATTGAACAGTGGTATTTGGTAGAGTACCTCTTAATGAATTGATGTAGGAAGTGTTTGAAGGATTATTACCATACCCGAATGTTAAACCGGTCGCATTACCGGTAGCATCTGTTCCGTTAAAGTCACTTAAACTTGAAGTAGAGTTGTTTGCATAGACAAATCGATCTGTGCCTGACGTACCTGTTGCTCGCAACTTTGGTTCAGGCGCTGCAGTGAATTGAGCCCCGGCTGTACCTCCAGCTAGTAGATGTATACTTCCGATAACACCTGTTCCAGTTGTATCCGAACTAGCTGATTTTATCATTACCATCTCTATAGTAGCAATATCAAAAGTTCCGCCCCGATGTGTGAAATATGTTGGATGTTTTAGTCCTACATCAATGACAAAATCAGATGGCTCAATATCTGCAGCGGAAGAGTCAGTCCGTAAAATAATTAGGGTACCAGCTCGCAAATTTTGCCAGAGAGAGACATTTTTAAATTCATATTTCCCACCACCATCATTAGCCATACTCGATGAAAAATCCTTTATAATCATGCCTCTAAGATCTAAGTTATTTTGTACAACTAACAACTCAAGAATATCACCAACTCCATTTGCAGCTCCACTGTTGAAATATTTATTTACTACAACGCTCTGTGAAAAAGCAATGGTGCTAATAAAAAGTATAAATAGAATCGTTTTTGTGAATAATTTCATTTTTCCTTCTCACTTTTTTGTCAAAGTTAGTCTGAATGGGACATTGTTGCAAATATTTCATTTATCAAAAATTAATTGTATAATTACACAAAACTTGAATTACAATGGATAGGCCTAAAATATTATATGTTGAGGATCATCTTGAGTCTGCGTTGCTTGTAAAGACGATTCTTAAAAACATTTGTGATGTATATTTTACAGAAAATTTTGAAGATACATTCGATTTCCTTCCCAAGAACAAAGTTGATTTAATTCTTCTTGATATAAATTTGCCGGGAGAAAAAAACGGTATAGAAGTTCTGAAAGTATTAAAATCGGATGAGAATTATTCAAAATTACCGGTGGTAGCACTCACTGCTTATGCTATGGTTGGTGATAAAGAACGACTGTTAAAAGCCGGATGTGATGACTACATTGGCAAACCCATGAACAGGCTTGATCTCATAGAAAAAGTCAAAAAATATTTGAATCTTACTTGAATTATTCTTCCAACCTATTTGAAAAAATTAAACGTTAATTTTCCTTATTTTCCCCTAAATTTTGTCGTATACTAAAATGGGAAGAAGTTGTACAAGTTTCCGTCCCGGTGAAGGTGGAAGGCGTCCAGGCACGAAAAACAAAAAGACTCGAGTCAAAGAAATTATTGGGATTGAGAATTTTGAAGCAATGGAAGATTTAACAGTTTTGCATATTCAAGAGCTTTTAGAATATCCATTCGATTTGAGAACCAGAATAAAAATTTTGGGAGCGTTGACTGAATTTTTTTATGGAAAGCCGAAACCAAGATGATTTTTTGATTTATTTTGCATTTTTTTTCAAAAGGTCTTGCGTTTTATTGTTCTCCTCAATGATGCTAAAAATTGTTCTTGACATTGGTGTAAATGTGGTATAAATTTAACCACAATTAAATTAGACTAACTAAGAGGAGTGAGCAATGAAATTTGGAGAGTTCATGAAGGAACTCCGTTTAAAGAAAGATTTCGGATTACGGGAATTTTGTAAAAAGTTTAATCTCGATCCAAGTAACTGGAGTAAACTTGAACGAGGTATATTGACACCTCCATCAGATAATGATCTCCTTAAGAAATGGGCAACTCAGCTCGGTCTCAAAAAAAATGATAAAGATTGGTTTCTTTTTTTTGATTTAGCTTCGATTGCAAGGAGAGAGATACCAAGTGACATACTGAATGATAAAAATATTGTTGAGATGCTTCCACTTTTCTATAGAACTCTGCGTGGACAAAAACCAACAGTAAAAGAAATGAAAAATGTCGCAAAATTACTGAAAGATTCTTAGTACCGAATGAAATTTGATCCGGCATCTTTTAAGGCACCTGTAATCCGATATTCAGAAATTCGGAAGCAAGCTGATAGATTCAGAAGTTTACATTGGCATGGTATGGCTTTGCCAATTAACATACTTGAAATAGTTGAATTTAATCTAAAATTAGATCTTGTACCTTTGAAAGGATTACAACGAGTAGGTGATGTTGAAACATTTTTATTTGGAAATTGTAAAGCGATAGCTGTTGATGAAGATAAGTATATGGATGATCGACAAATAAATAGGATCAATTTTTCAGTAGCACACGAAATCGGTCATTTGGTTTTACATAAAGATTTATATACTCAGTTCGATCACCATTCGGAGAGAGAATGGATTGACTTAGTTCAAAAAATACCTCAAGAGGAATATAATTGGCTTGAATGGCAGGCTCATGAGTTTGCGGGAAGATTATTAGTACCGGTTGACGAATTAAGAAAATTTTTATTGAAGTTTGAAAAACAGATTAAAACAATAAAATCTCTTGGATTAGAAATTTCTGATTTGGACATTGCTGAACATATTGCACCAAATTTTAATAATAAATTTAGAGTCTCGGCTCAAGTCATTGCAAAACGAATTATTTCTGAAAAGTTATTGTGAAAAAGAAGTATTTAGATTAAGAATTAAATAGAATATAAATAACTATAGGTCTTAATTAGAGATTGAAGTTACGCAGTCAACGCTATTTTCATTCCAAATAGGTTCTCTTCCGAAGGATCCTTCGGACGATACTTCCGACCCCATCTTCTCCAAAGGATCCTTCGGATGAACTGCATAGGCGGTAAAGCGGGTGGGAAACTCGAGTACCTGCAAATATAGGCTGGTTTTCGAGTATCCCGACCGAGAC
>JAHJVF010000148.1 GCA_018828505.1 Bacteroidota bacterium
CATTATTACTTTAAAAAACTTGTTCATGATAACCTTAGTAATCCCGACAAGTCGGGACTTACCGCTATTACTTTAACCTTATTACCTTATTATAAGGTAATAAGGTTAACAGAGTAGGGGTTAAAAGTTACTAAGGTTATCCCATTTAATAAAAGTTTTTTCCATTTTTTGTCTTTGAGCATTAATATGCCATCGTATTTAAGAATATATGTACTTAGTATAATATCTATGCGACTTTTAATTTTTCTTCATTCTGAATAATAATTTGTGGATTCGGATTTTTGGGCGGAATAGGGAGATTTTGTTCTTTTAATAAATTAACATGTTCTATCATTCCCCATTTTGCTTTATAAATACAATCTTCAATAGAATGACCTATACCGGAAAATCCTTCTAAATCGGGAGAATAAAAGCCAAAGTAATCAGGTTCATCAGTGGCTTCTATTATTAATGTATATTTTAGATCAATCATTTTTTCCCTTTTCTCTTTTTATGCCTGCGGCTTTTAGAATACAATGACAGGTACCGGTCGGAACTTCTTTCGAACCATGATAATCAACCCTAATTAATTTGTCCCAGCCGGGCTTTACGTAGTATCGAATAGAACCTTTTTCCTTTACCATTTTAAAACCATTCTTCTCCAAGAGTCTAACCAATTCGCTAAATTTCATTTAACATTTAATGTGTTGGTCATATTACATTGTAGGATTTTATCTCGGTTTGAAATTAAACAATCGACTTAGTTTTGTCAATAGTATTGAACAGAATATTTTCATATTTGATTTTTGCTAAAAGCCAACTAATTGTTCAAAGAAGCCTGACTTTTTAATTTTGAGAAATGACATATCTCGACACAGCAGATAGATTATTGAGATATGTCATTTCTAACGAAGAAAAGTCGGGCTTTTTAATCATTTCCCCTTTTCAGTTTGAAAAATACCTCAATTACTCTTTTTTCCCCCTAAATATTTCATTTCTTACTAAAAATTAGCAAAAGCTGAAAAAAATCAAAAAAATTAAACTTAAAACAAAAAACACCTTGTAAATTTAAAGTATGATTTTTAATTTACAAGGTGATGATTCAAAGAAAGATTCAAAAAGATATTCAAGAAACGCTAAAACATTTTCCGGTAGTTGGAATATTAGGTTCGCGACAAGTCGGGAAAACGACTCTCGCGAAAGAAATTCAAAAAAATAAACCCGACTCAATTTATCTCGATTTAGAATTACCATCTGATTTTAACAAGCTTAAAGAAGCTGAACTTTTTTTATCCTCATATCAAGATAAACTCGTAATAATTGATGAGATTCAACAAAAACCGGAATTATTCGCAATTATAAGAGCTTTGGTCGATCAGGATCGAAAACCTGCCAGGTTTATTATTCTTGGATCGTCCTCGCCGGATCTTATAAAAAAATCTTCTGAAAGTCTTGCTGGAAGAATTTACTCTCATCATTTGAATCCGTTTTCGATTGAAGAAATCGGAAATGATGTTAAAACGATCGACCAGCTTTGGCTACGCGGAGGTTATCCCGATAGTTTTCTCGCAAATGAAGAATCGCTAAGCTTTAAATGGAGAGACGCCTTCATATCAACTTTTTTGGAAAGAGATATTCCGAAATTTGGGATTAAGGTACCTTCACCTCAGCTGCGACGATTTTGGACGATGATCTCGCATCTTCACGGGAATCTCTGGAATGCAAGTAAAGTAGCATCTTCACTCGGCGTATCACCGCCAACTTCAAAAAATTATCTTGATATTTTAGAAGGGACTTTCGTGGTTCGACAATTACAGCCGTTTTTCCCTAATGTAAAAAAAAGACTTACTAAATCACCAAAAATTTATATCCGTGATAGTGGAATTCTTCATACAATTTTAAATATCAGCAGTAAAAATGAACTGTTGAGCCATCCTGTCGCCGGACATTCTTGGGAAGGATTCGTAATTGAACAGCTCATAAACAATCTTCCTATTGGATATGGAAATTATTTCTATAGAACGGTAGCCGGAGCAGAAGTTGATCTTGTAATCACTAAAGGAGATAAACCTATTCTTTGCATTGATGTAAAACTATCCTTATCTCCTCAGGTTTCTAATGGCTTTTTAAATGCACTGGAAGATTTAAAGTGCGAAGAAGGATTTGTTATTTATCCTGGTAAAGAAATTTTTCCAATAAGAAAAAATGTAAAAGCAATTCCTATTCTTAAAGTACAGGAAATAATAAGAACTTTAGTATAGTTTGAAAAAGATTATTTTACTTTAGAAAGAAGTTGATAGGTTAATTCCTCAACTAAAAGCCCGACTTTTGAATGTGATACAGATGAAATAAAAGTCGGGCTTTTTAATACTTAGTCGGGCTTTTTTCATCTTTAAAAAGCAAATCCTTCAAATAGAACTTTTGCTCTTCCTGGTAACTATTAACGAATTCGTGGTAATCATTAATTTGTTTAGTTATTAAATGATGTTTCAACTGATCATTTTTTCTTTTTCCAATGAATTCCAAATAGCTAGAAAATTCCCATTGTTCTGGTCTTCGGACTAAACCTGCACGTACTGGATTCAAATGGATGTATCTCGATAAATGGAGTAAGTATTCATTCCCGGGAATTGGCTTTGATTTATATCTCCCTTGAAATAAATGCCCGACCCTGCCTTGTTGCTTATTTATAGCTTTGGTATAACTAGTTGAAAATCTTTGCATAGCATTTTCAAGCGATCTCTCTATCAGAATTTTAGCAATCACATGGAAATGATTCGGCATTAAACAGTATGCTATTAAGTCGATGTCTGATTTGAAATACTTGATTAATTGTTTTAAAAAGAAATGATAATTTTCTTCAGAGAAGAAAATATTCTCAAAATTATTTCCCCGATTATAAACGTGATAAAAACAATCTGGATATGAGGGATTTATTCTGTATGGCATGTATCTTCTCCTAAAAACCCGACTTTTTTTAAGTAAAAATATACAATTGAAAAGTCGGGTTTTTTATGTTAGAAATGACATATCTCAAAAATCTATCTGCTGTGCCGAGATATGTCATTTCTCAAAAAGTTGGGCTTTTTCATCGTCGTTTCAATTCTTTTAGAAACTCAGCTATCGCTTTTGAACATTTTTCCATTTCGCAATTCACGACTAAATGCCCGCACTCACTATCGAATACTAATTTTTCAGCACCGATTAATTCTGCAAAATCAAGTGCCGGCTGTGGATGAACGATGTGGTCTTGCAGTGAAATAATCATAAAAACTTTTGCTTTTATAACGTCTTTCAACTTTTCTTTTGATTCTAAGTTTTTCGAAATGTCAAGATTGATCATTGCTCTGAGCTGGCTCGCATAATCATAAGAAGTAAAAGTTTTCGAAGGTTCACGATCAAATGATTTTAAGTATTCATCGAACTTTTCGCGAGGAATATTCTTCACAAAATAATTCGGCGTTTGTGCAATTGATTGAATTAACATACTTAGACTCTTCATTATATCTTTTTCAGGCATGTTCACTCTTTGAGCCGATTCAATTATCTGGAGCCGTGTGCTCCAGACTAACATATCGTAAGAATTTGACCAGGGAGTCGGAACATAAGCAACAATCTTATCAACGAAATCCGGATAACTAACCGCCCATTGAAGGACTTGCATGCTTCCCATCGAGCCGCCAATTGCCGCATACAGATGATCCAATCCCAAAACTTTCGTAACAAGTTCATACTGTGAGTTAACCATATCACGCATTGTAAATTGAGGGAAATCCTTTCCGTTCTGTGTCACACTATTTGATGGAGAAGTTGAAATTCCATTTCCAATTGCATCGACAGCAATAATAAAATATTTTGAACTGTCGAGAAGCTTGTTTGGACCGGTGCCAATTAGATTTCCCACCTGCCCGCCTATTCATATCACGTGAGGCAGGCGGGAATGTTCGCTTGTCCCTGCAAACCAGGTCGGATTGAGAATTGCGTTCGATTTTTCTTCATTCAAAGTTCCAAATGTTCGATAACCAATTTTGCAATCATAAATATATTCTCCGCTCTCAAGTTTGAAGCTGCCAAGTTCCGCAAATTTTTGAACTGACTGAGCATAATTTATTCCAGTTATTAAAAAGGTAATTATTAGGATAAAATAGATTTTGATTGTTTTCATTCTCAATTCTCCATCCGTCATCCGTCAATTGACGGAGACGGATAAATTATCCCCCGACTCTACTTTTAATAGCTTAATAATCGGGGCAGGCATTATTCATGATATTTCTTCTCCCCCGCTGTAATTCTCAAATCCAAATAATCTTCCTTGCGGGGAATTGCACATGAGTAGATCGGTGTATAAGCACAGTAAGGATTATATGCTTTGTTAAAATCAAGCGTGTAAAGATAGTTCAGATCAGTTGATTCTTCTTCAACTTCTAAATATCTGCCGACCTCATAGGTCTCTTTACCGGTTGATTGATCTCTGAACCATACAGCGAGATAATTTTTCAGCATTTCTCTGCCAGGAGTAATATCCGATTCGAGATATTTATAAACATTGATTTTATATTTTACTTTTTTATAATCAAATTCAAACCAGCCGTATTTGATTTGATTACGCTCTTCCCCTTTCGTTCCAAGAACGATTACCGTTTCAGGTATTTCGTACTTAATCAATCTCGATTTGAAGATAAAGTCAGGATTTATTGGAAACCATTGAATTCCGGAGTATTTGATTGATTTATCTTTTTTGAATGGAGAAGTTTCAGAATATTTGAAGAGTGAATCTGTTTTGTGCCGATGTTCTTTTATCATTGCATAATACTCCGAACCGAATTCATCTTTAGAGCATTGTATTATTGAAATTACCGAAAGCAGAAAAACAATGAACAATATTATCTTTTTCATGGCTCGAAATTCCTTCGTAATTATAAAACTCTTTCCTATTTTCGTGGAAATTTAAGGAGACTAAATGAGAAAAGTTATCTCAAAATTCAAAGTATTTAAATCTTTTTCCAGTACATTCTGGCTTGTTATTATGATGGAATTCTTTGAACGCGGTTCATACTATGGAATGATGAGTATCCTCTCAGTATATTTCACGGATCAATTATTATACAGCAAAGAAAGTGTCGGAGTAATAAAAAGTACAATCCAACCTTTACTCTATATTCTCCCGATTGTTGCGGGAGCTGTCGGCGATAGATTTGGTTACAGAAGGACTTTAATATTTGCCTTTTCATTTTTAGGATTAGGATATTTTCTCACCAGTCAAATGACCGATTATACTTTTGTTTTTGGAAGTTTGGTAATAATGGGAATTGGCGCCGGTGCATTTAAGCCAATGATCTCCGGAACCATTGCGAGAATAACAACTGAAGAGCAAAGCACACTTGGTTTTGGAATTTTTTATTGGTCGATAAACTTTGGAGCGTTTTTGTTTCCTTTGATAATAGTACCGTATGTTAAAAATGCATTCGGTTGGGAATATGTGATGATCGTATCATCAATCTGTACAGTTTCCATGTTAATTCCGGCAATATTTTTATATAAAGAACCGCCAAAACCTGAAAGTACAAAAACTCTTCTTCAGGTTTTTAAAGGCATGATAATGGTCCTTTCGGATGTGAGATTTATTGGCTTGATCGTTATTTATTCCGGTTTTTGGATTTTATATTTTCAAATGTTCGATTCGGTGCTCTGGTATGTTAAGGATTACGTAGATGCAACTTCACTTGACAACACTGTAAATAGTTTTCTCGGATTTTTCGGTATTAATATAAATTGGAAATTTGATGTCGAACATGTTACGGTGATTAATGCCGGAACAATTATTTTACTCCAAATAATAGTTTCAAATATTGTTAAGAAAACAAAAGCTCTTCCAACAATGATCACGGGAATTACTCTTGGTACGATTGGAATGGCGATCTTAGCAATCAACACGAACATCTGGGTATTCATTATTGGGATCACAATTTTTTCGATTGGTGAAATGACGGCACATCCAAAATTTATCAGCTATGTCGGATTAATCGCGCCCCCAGATAAAAAAGCAACTTATCTTGGCTATTCATTTTTATATGGAGTGATCGGCTCTTCAATCGGTGGAATACTTGGTGCTAATCTTTATGTTCATTTTGTCGACAATCTGAAAGATCCGCAAACATTGTGGATAATTTTCAGCTTGATAGGCGTAGCAACTATAATCGGTTTACTGCTTTATGCTAAATTTATTGCTCCAAAAGGAAAGTATTGACAAGTGCGGAATTCGGTGTGCGGAATGTGGAGTATATATTGAGCTCTGTCGAAAGATTTATCTTGAGCTCTGTCGAAAGATGCAAAATACATAGTCTGGTAAACTGCAATAAGAAAATGTTTAATGCCTGCCCCGATTACCCTGCTACAAGATAGCTATGACGTGGCAGGTAAGCTATTAAAAGTAGAATCGGGGGAAATGTAATTGTATGGGGAGTGAAGAGTGCAGAATGTTGAGTGTAGAGTTTAGGAAGAAGAGTGTAGATTAAGAATTTTTCGTTCTTCACTTTTCACTCACCACTCTACGTTAATTAAGCCTTTTTATGACTTCTGAGTGAATTCCACGTGACGCCGCGATGATACTGTTTCCTTTCAGTGGATCGTTACCTTGATAATCCGTAATTATTCCTCCAGCACCTCGAACGATTGGAATTAGAGCCATCGTGTCCCAAGTTGACATGATTGGATCGATCATAATATCAGCGAATCCGGTAGCTAATAAATAATACCCGTAGCAATCACCCCAGTTGCGGTAGAGTTTTACTTTTCGCATGAGTCTTTCAAAATTTTTTAAGTTCTGATATTTGGCAATATTGAGATGATCGGTCGTCAATAAAACTGCTTCTGATAAATCCGTGCATTCTCTAACTTTTACCGGTACGCCGTTTAATTCCGCGGTTTGATTATCTCCGATTAAATATTCTTGTAGAATAGGTTGATTTATAACGCCTAAAATCGGTTGACCATTTTTAACGAGTGCTATCAAAGTTCCGAAAGTTACAGTTCCGCATACGAAACTTTTTGTTCCATCGATTGGATCGAGGACCCATTTATATTCCGCATCGGGATTATAGTCGCCAAACTCTTCGCCGAGAATTCCATGTTCAGGAAATTCTTTCATTATCATTTCACGCATAATTTCTTCAGCTTTTTTATCGGCAATTGTAACTGGCGATTCATCCGGCTTATTTTCTACGACAATCGATTTCCGAAAATAGCTTTTGATGATGCTTCCACTCTCATCAGCTAAATGTTTTATAAAGTTTTTGAATTCTTCGAGTTCACTAATATCTGACATTATGATTTACCAGTTTTCTCCTCTCCCTGTTGCTGGAATTGAAGTTAAGTTTTGAATAGAATTAGAAAGAAGCCGTCCAAAAAGTTCTTTTCCTGCCCGCCCATTTGTATTTCGCCTGCCACGACAACGCTATGATGTGGCAGGTGAGGCAGGCGGGGTGTATCTTTGTGCCTTTGAGTCTTTGTGGCAACCTGCCCCGACACTTTTGAATATATTTAGGCAGTCGGGGACTCTAAAAAACCACTAAGAAAAATTACTTTCGGGTCAGCCTCTTCCTGTTTAAATTATTTTTTTTCTTTTGCTTCTTCTGATTTACGAAGCTTATTCATCCCTTTCACAACAATAAATAGAGCAAACGCCACAACTAAAAAGTTGATGAACACTGTAATGAATGCACCATATTTAAATGTGACCGCAGGGATGCTCGCAATAGGATCGGCAGCTTTTAATATTAGATAAAGATCCTTGAAATCCATACCCCCCAGCAATAGACCAATCGGCGGCATGATGATATCATTCACTAATGAATTGACAACTCCGCCAAAAGCTGCACCAATAATGATACCGATTGCCATATCGACCATGTTTCCCTTCATGGCGAATTCTTTGAACTCTTTGAACATGAGACCTCCACTGTTTATTGTTATTATTACTTAATCAAACTTACTTTTCTGATTGGATAATTTCAAATTGAAAATGATGTTTTGACTTGAATATTTTTTAGACGACTCCGGATGAAATGTTTTATTAATATCCAAAATATTGGGTTAGCACTCAATTAAATAGGATTTTATAATCTGATTTTAATATATTCGACCCATAGTTACGAAAATAATTTTCAAATGAGAAAACCAATTTCTATTCAATACAAAGTTGCGCTGCCTTCACTATTAATGCTATTAATACTCGTAACATTGTTTGGATTTATGATAAATAGGGCAGGTAAAATCCAAGATCAATTCCAGTATATCGAATTGTTGGCGTTAAAACAGGCGGCTGTAGGCAACTTAAGATTTATGACTTACAAAACCGTAATGTCAGTAAACGATTACATAATAACCGAAAATGAAAAATATGAAAATGACTACAGAGAAAATTTAATACTCTTAAAAAAATATCAACATCAATATTCACAATTTTCATTATCAGATGAAGAAAAGATGTTGTCAGCTAACATTAACGAAAATCTCGATTCAGTTATCTATTACGCAGAAGAGATTTTAATGATTACCAAACCGAAATCTTCATCTCGAGCCGCAATGCTGATGGAAATGATGGATTATAAATTTGCCGACGAGGTTTTTGAAAATGCTGTGTTATTGTTTGATTATACTCATAATCAAATCCTCTCGGAAAAACAGGATTTCATTGAAATTCGAAAATCCATTCATACTTATATAATTCTAATTTTTAGCGTCGCTCTTTTAATGGTTGCATTGTTCTTCTTTCTTTCCAAAAAGAATATTTCAAATCCAATTCTCGCTCTTTCAAAAGCGGCAGAATCCATTTCAAAGGGAGATTATTCGCAAAGTCCTTTAATTAAAACAAATGACGAAATTGAATTACTCTCAAAAGTTTTCTCAAAAATGGCAGTGTCTATACAAGAATCACAACAGAAACTGCTGGAGAGCAAATATTTCAACGAGAGCATAATTGAAACTATCCCATCTGGCTTAATTGTAGTTAAAAAATCCACTGGAACAGACCTCAATATTTATGATGCATGCAAAGTGGTCGCGGTCAATAGAAGTTTTTGTGAAATGTTCGATATACCTCTCGCTAATGCCATCGGAAAACCAGTCGCTGAGCTACTTCACGAGATCAATCTTTCAGAGGTTTGTAGGAATGTTGTATCAGACGGAAAAACTGTTTGGAATGTACAATGCGAATGCCAAACACCTTCAAAAGGAAAAATGATTTTAAATTTAAGCTTAACAGGTTTAGAACTTGGGAGTGAAAATATTCTCATTGTTATTGATGATGTAACGGAATTGAAATTAGCTGAAGAATCACTTCGAATTGAAAAAGAAAAAGCTCAAAAATATCTCGATGTCGCAGAAGTAATGCTTTTGGTTTTGGATAATGATGGAAAGGTTTTATTGATCAATACTAAAGGGTGTAGAATTTTGGGGTATTCGGAAAATGAGATCATCGGAAAAAATTGGTTTGATGTGTTTATCCCAAAGGGCATAAAACGCGATGTAAACAATCTCTTTACTAAAATTATTTCCGGTCATGAAGATATATTTCAATATCACGAGAATCCTATTATTACCAAAAACGGTGATGAAAAATTGATGGCATGGCACAATACTGTTATTCATGATGATTCGGGAAAAATAATAGCAACACTAAGTTCCGGAGAAGATATAACTGAAAGGCGTGAAATTGAAATTTCACTAAAAAATTCCGAAGAGAGATTCCGCATATTGGCTCAGACTGCCGCAGACGCGATAATTATGATCAATGATAATTTTGAAATTATCTTATTTAATAAAAGTGCGGAAAAAATATTTGGTTACAGATCGGAAGAAGTTATCAATAAACCGATAGATCTATTAATACCTGAGAGATATTTAAATCTTTATAAAATATCTACGCGGCAGTATTTAGAAACTGGAGAATCAAGATTAATTGGTAAAACAAGAGAGTTGATTGGACAGAGAAAAAATGGCGAAACATTTCCCCTAGGACTTTCACTTTCAGAATCAACAATTGGAAATGAAATAACTTTTACCGGGATAGCAAGAGATATTACCGAACGAAAGACGATTGAAGAGACTCTTAAAAAATCCGAGAAAAACTTGCGTGAACTGAATTCGGCAAAAGATAAATTATTTTCAATCATTTCTCACGACCTAAGAAGTCCGTTTAACTCAATCATCGGTTTTGCTGAAATGCTGAACGATACTTACGATGAGTTAAGTGATGATGACAGAAAAGAGTTTGTTAAGAACATAACAACTTCATCCAAGCAGACCTATGAACTGGTTGAAAACTTGCTTGACTGGTCAAAACTTGAACGAGGCAAAATTGAATTTAAACCTAAAATACTTCGACTTGAAAATATTATATCGGAGATCGTTACGCTGGTTAAAGGCAATATTGTACGAAAAAAAATCAAAGTTTCAACAGAATTAAATACCGGTGTAAAAGTCTTTGCTGATGAAAATATGCTGCATTCAATAATTTTAAATTTAGTTACTAATGCTTTAAAATTTACACCAAAAGATGGCAATATTAATATTCAAGCTGAAGAGAATGGTGACTATATCATGATAAGTGTAATTGATAATGGGGTCGGCATACCTGCTGACAAAATTGAAAAACTTTTCAATTTTACCGCCAATATCTCAACAAGGGGAACAGATGGCGAGAAAGGTACCGGTTTAGGATTACCGTTGGTTCAGGAATATGTTCACCGTAATGGAGGGACGATTAAGGTTCATAGTGAACTTGGTAAAGGGACAAGCTTTTCTTTTACAATACCAGGTCACTGACCTTACATCCCATTTTTATTAAAATAAAACTCATCCTTGCTGTTAAGATGATATTTACTTATTTGCGATAATTTATTATGTTTTACTCAAAAATTAACAACTATTTAAAATCAAGAGGCTGTGTGAATAATACACTTATTCAATTTGTCATTCCCACGAAACTTGTCCTCACGTAAGTGGGGAGTTGGAATCTAATCAAATTTCAAAGTTTTTGGATTCCCGTTTACACGCATTAGCGTCAACTTAATTTTAAGCTTTTAAAGATTACGCGATGATCTTAACTGTGAAAAGATGTAAAAGGAGACATCATTAAGCACTTTTTGTTAATATTATCTTGTTTGTTCTTTTTATAAATTGAGATCATTATATCATCCCTACGGGATTTTAATTGTATGTCGGTACTTTTGCTATAATAATTTCATCCCTAACGGGATTTGGGA
>JAHJVF010000149.1 GCA_018828505.1 Bacteroidota bacterium
TTGAACATGGGAACGGATGTCAATTCAAGTGGGCTGTATCTAACAAGTCTTCTGAATTGGTGATTGACGTTTTCGAACACCAAGTTTTCATCTTTAATGTCGATGAAGAACATTAAATTAGATGACAGATTGAAAATCCTCTTGAATTTATTCTCTTTCTCGATGCTTTCAGTTACATTTTTTATAATTCCATCGACCCGTACAAGTTGATCGTTCTCATCGACAATAGGGATAAACGTATCTTTAACCCATTTCAATTCGCCTGCTTTAGTTCGGATGCGATACAATGTTTCCACAATTATTTTTTCTTCGCTGATCTTTAATAATGCCGACTTACGCTTATTCACATCTTCTTCAACCAGAATTGATTTCCAAATTGAATTATTCTCATAAAGTTCATTCTGTTTATAACCAAGGAGTTTTTCACAAGAGGAACTTATAAAAATTAATTTATTTTCAATCGGGGAGTATGACCAAATAACATCCGGAAGCGATTCTAAAATGCTATTTAGTTTAATCGCTTTTACTGGTAAATAGGTATTTTTTTCTGAAGGTGCCAATATTTCTATAGTATTAGGAGTTTTTCTAATAGTATCATCGGATACTTAACTAAAATAGTTTAGTAAGCTTGAATTGTATTCATTCAAGTAGAATTTGTAACTAATTCTGATTAAATTCCCACAAATTATTGGCTGAAAATATATCATTTTCCGAGTGTTACTTTTTAATAATTCTGAAGTCTATTGTGACGAAAGCATGAGGCTCTTTTATATATTATAATGGACATCCATATCGACGGCTCGCTTTCGATAGTAGAATTATTTTCAAACTTTCCTGGCAAAGGGTGTCCGTTAAATTTTAAAGCATGTTTTTGGTATGATTGAATATTCAAATATATCAGACAGTGAACTTGTAAAGTTCTGTAAGAGTGAAATTCCGGATTCGTAATATGCCTTTGATGAGTTTATTGAAAGATATAAAAACTATGTTTTTTACATCGCTTATGAAAAGCTGAAGAATCAAGAAGACGCGGAGGATGCTACTCAAGAGACTTTTGTCAGAGTTTATTTTGGCATCCAAAATTTCAGGGGAGATTCTGAATTCAAAACCTGGCTTACTCGGATAGTACAAAATGTTTGTATGACAGTTTTACTGACTCGAAAAAGAAAATTTTGGAAATATCATATTTCGTTAAATGGCGAAGCTGATCTAGAAGGAATATATGCTTCCACACTTTCTACAAAGCAGGAAACCAATTTTTGGCAGCACATTGGGAGAATTTTAAGAAGGATGACGTTCATTTACAGAAAGGTCTTCATTTTCAAATATTTTAAAAACTTTTCATTATTTGATATCAGTGTGAAAACAAAAACCACACTAGCCGCCACTAAAATGAAAGTCAAACGTGCAAAAGAGCAATTTCTAAAAATTTTTATGAGTGAATGATGCAAGTATCAAAACCGTCACTTTCAAAAGATTTTAATCTAAATCTTAAAAAGAGTATTAAGAGAAATCTTATTGTAAAAAATATTTTTAACGTAACTGTAAAGAGTTTCTTCAAATCACTTGCAACGTTCTTCGAAATATTTTTAATACTCTTTGGAACAAAACGAAATAATAAAGAGCATCACTTAGATAAATGAGAATGTTACAATGATGAAAATGTTAATAAGCGACACTGACGAATCATGCCATTTACTGTACAAAAAACATTTTGGTGATAAGTTTGATGTTATATTTACGGCAGATATTGAAAATTTTATTGAGGAATTAAACACAACTAAGTATGACGTTATTATTCTTGATCCAATTTACCGTCGCCAGCAGGTCGGTGAATCTTTATTGAAAAAAATAAGAAACGATTCCCTCTCAAATGAAGCTTATGTAATATGTATTACGGCTTATATCGAAAAAGAACTTGAAACCATTTCCTATAATTTTGGTGCAAACCATTTTTTATTGAAACCAACAAATTTTAAAAATTTACGAGCTAAAATATTAGATGCTCTCACTGATGTAGGACAAATTATTTAACAAACAAAGGAGTAAACATGGAACAAGTAACAAACTGGTTGGATGTCTTTATGAATTCAACTCAATACGCACTGGGTTCAGTATTCGCTTTTCTTCCGAAACTTTTAGGTGCAATTATTATTTTCCTTATTGGATGGCTTGTGGCTAAGCTTTTTGAAAAGCTGTTCAATAAGATATTCGGCCTGATCGGCGTTAATAAACTTTCTCAGAAATCGGGAGTTGAGAACTTCCTGGGTTCAGCTGGATTCGAGAAAGATTTATCATGGATTTTCGCAAGAATAATCTTTTGGGGAATAATTTTGATCTTCTTATTACCCGTTGCCGATATTCTTGGTTTTGTATTTTTTGCTAATCTTGTTAATCAAGTAATTACCTTCTTACCAAATATCATTATTGCTTTATTGATTGTGCTCTTCGGAACTTGGGGAGCTAAAGTTTTAAGCGGCATGGTACGAGGTGGGGCGGTCAGGCTTGGAACTGAGTATGCTGAAATTCTGGGAACGGTAGTAAGTGTAACAATTCTTGTTGTAACCTTTATTGTTGCATTATCTCAATTGAATATTGACGCCACTATTTTGGGTAATATTTTACTTATAATTGTTGCCGCATTAGCAGTAGGATTAGCTATTGCTTTTGGATTTGGAGCTAAGGATATTACAAAAAATATTATTGCAGGTGCCTATCTTTCGAAGGTAGTAAAACCAGGTAGTTTCGTAAAAACTGCAAATCTTGAAGGAAAGGTAGTAGAAATCGGCAACGTAACATCAACGGTCGAGGTTAATGACAAAAAAATTCAAATTGCGAACTCGGCTCTGCTTGAGTCAATTTAATATTAACAGTTAACTTATAACTCAAACAAAAATAAGGAAACATATATGAGCCGAATCAAAAAAGGTCAAAATTGAAAATTAATGATTCGTTTTTGGTTCAATTTCAAAACAATTTTTTTTTGAAATTATCCTTTTTTGAGTAGGCTCATATATGAAACCAGTCAAATTACTTCTGATTTCGCTAATCATTACATCAGCTGCATTTGCACAAAATGTAAGCGTAACTGATTACGAAGTTCCGGTCAGTACCGCAAAAATTTTAAGATTAACAGGCGGTTACAACTGGGCACAAACTTCATTCGAAAATCCTGCAGGATCAACCATAACGAACGTTACGGCTAATTCTGCAAATTTGAATTTACTTTATAGTCATTTTTATTCCTCTTTACCATTTGCATGGTTCATTGACGTTAATGCAAATGGGGGTAAGAGTTTTTCCGATTACAATCACGATGTAGTCATTACGCCAAGTATCCGAAAATATATTTGGGATGATAAAGATTTATTCGGTTTTGCCCGTTTCGATCTGAGGCATGCAAATACCTTCAAACAGCTTGAATCCTACTTAACCTTAGGTGGAGGATACGGACGTCATATCAACGCAACGGCATTGGCAAAAGCAGTAAGAATTGAAGAACACTTAATTCGTGAAGGTGTCATTTCCGATAACATGCCTAAAGAAACAATGATTAAAATTGCTAACATCATTGAGCGCGAAGGTGAATATCGCGGGCTTTATGGTGACACATATGAAACCAGATGGTACGAAGCCATTGAAAAAGAAGTTAAAGCCAGTGGAAACTTAATTGGCGACAATGTCGGTGCAATTGGCATTTTAAGAATGCAGCAGGTACTCAAGTCAATCAACGAAAGAGTTAATGACAGATACTATGGCTGGGATGTTACGCTTGGCGCTAAATTCAACCTGACTACTCGAGATAAATCTCCGACTCAAAATCCGGCTCTCGCTGTTGGGGCACGATATTCTTATCCGGTAACCTGGAGAACTCAGGTTAATGCTTATGCCGATATGAGCACTCCGCTTGATTCAAATTTCTTTAAACGTATTGAAAATCACGGCGGGATAGATTTCATTTATGAATTGAGCAATAGAATCAACTTTGTTACAGGGTATCGCATGTCCATGGTAACTCCAAATGTGGGTGATTCATGGATTGACCATAGTTTAGGTGCATCATTCATATTCTATCTGGAGAATTATATCAATTTAGGAATTAACGCAGGTTTAATTCGTGCTGGAAATCCGACTCTCGTTCCCGGAACGAACTACAAACCGAGAACCGATCTTACTACAAGTGTAACTCTTCAATATAATCTGTTCTAAACAAGAAATTCACTTTGTCAGAAGGCTGTCTCAAAAGGACAGCCTTTTTTGTTTTAAATCACACAACTCTAAAGTTTGAAAAAATTTTTCATTTAATTAGATTGGTATCAATCGAAATAACTATGAAAGCTTACGAACAATCAGGTGTGAATATTGACAGAGCTGAAGAGTTAGTTAGTAAAATAAAAACTCACGCTAAAACTACATTTTCACCTAAAGTGCTTTCAGATATTGGTCATTTCGGGGCATTCTTTGATGCAA
>JAHJVF010000150.1 GCA_018828505.1 Bacteroidota bacterium
CACACACATTCAAGAGGGGAGAGGTTTGTGATAAAAATTTACGGTGGAGCCGACAACGGCAAAATTATTTACTCAAGCACTGATTGGGCACATCCCGAAACGATTACGTTCAATCCACCGTTGGTTATCAAACCAGGAGAAGGATTAACCTCCGAGATTACATATAATAACAAAACGAATAACGCAATTTATTTTGGATTAACCACCGAAGATGAGATGGGAATTATCTTTGGATATTATTATTAAAAATTATTTTTCAATTAACTACCTAAACAATAACAAAGTTTAAATATTTAAAAAAATTCAAAATTAATTTATCCTAATTTTTTAATTAAATATGAGAGGAGTTATGATTACTCTACATAAACAAAAAGCACAAATATTTACTTTTCTTTTTTCAATAATCGTTTTTGTAGGTTGTTCAACATACAAGACAGTTACGAAATCCGATTTACAAAATCCATACGAAGCCGTAAAAGCCGGTGAATTCGATAATGGGAAAATGTGGACATTCGATTTTCCGCCGATGAATTATTTTGAAGAGACATATAATTTCAAACCGACTCAAGATTGGTTCGACGATGCTAGATTATCTGCTTTAAGATTACCGGGATGTTCGGCCTCTTTCGTCTCGGAAGATGGATTGGTAATGACCAATCATCATTGTGCACGAGGAGCACTCGATAGAGTAAACAAAGAAGGTGAAAATTTACCCGAACTTGGTTTTTGGGCTGCAACTCTTGAAGAGGAAAGAAAAGTTCCTAACTACTACGTTGATCAACTTGTACTGATCGAGGACGTAACGGATGAAGTAAAATCAGCATTTGAAAGCGGAAAGAACGATGACGAAAAAGTTAAAAACCGTCAAGCAAAGATGAAAGAGATAGAAAAAAGATACAACGAGGAAACCGGACTCATTTGCAATGTAATTACTTTTTTCAATGGCGGGAAATATTCTCTCTATGGGTATAAAAGATACAAAGATGTCCGTTTAGTTTTTGCTCCTGAAACACAAATCGCATACTACGGCGGAGATTATGATAATTTTACATATCCGCGTTACGATGTTGACTGTGCTTTCTACCGCGTTTATGATGAAGATAGCAAACCGCTGAAAACCAAAAATTATTTCAAATGGAATAAAGAAGGAGTAAAGGAAGGTGAAGTTATTTTCGTTATCGGAAATCCCGGAAGAACAAGCCGTCTGAACACAGTTGCTCAGCTCGAATTCTACAGAGATTATGCTTATCCATACACATTAAATCTGCTCGGAAATCTCGTAAAAGTATACACTAACTTTTTAGATAACCATCCAGATAAAAAACTTGAGTATCAATCACGTTTATTCGGATTTGCAAATTCACAAAAAGCTTACACCGGATATCTCGGCGGATTAAAAGATCCATATTTAATGGCAAAGAAAAAAGATTTTGAAAAGACATTCAAAAGTACCGTCTTTAACAATCCTGCATTGAAAGAAAAATTTGGTTCAACGTGGGGTGACATCGCAGCTATTCAAGCCGAGAAATCAAAGATCTTCTTTGAACTTAATGCATATAATTTAAAAGGATTTGGACGCTCAATATATTTTTCAATCGCTGCTGATTTAGTAGAATACGCACGTCAGCTACAAATGTCCGAAGATAAACGGGGGCCTCGTTACAAAGGGGGAGCGCTCGATACTTTGAAAATGAAATTCTATCCTACTTACGAAGCTGAAATCGAAAATGCTACTTTAGAATTTCAGCTCGAAGCAATGAAAAATGCTTTTGGAAATAAAAACGATGCTTTCAATAAACTGATCGGTGGAAAATCACCAAAAGCTGCTGCTTCCGATCTATTAAACAAAACCTCTTTAACCAATAAAGAATCTGTCGAAGCTTTATTAGAAAAATCAGCTGAAGAGATTTTGAGTTCAACCGATCCATTCATTTCTTTTGCGGTTAAGATTGAAGAAAAAGCAACCGATTTGAGAAAAACTTATCAGGAGCTTCAAGGGAAAGAAGCTGCAAAAGTTCAGCCGCTTGGAAATGCAATCTACGACGTTTATGGAACTACATTCCCGCCCGATGCAACATTCACGCTGCGAATGGCTGATGGTGTTGTTAAAAGCTATGAATACAATGGAACAATCGCTCCTGTCATAACGACATTTTATGGAATGTACGACAGATACTTTTCATTCAAAGGAAAACCAGATTGGGATCTTCCGGAAAGATGGAAGAATCCACCCGCATCTTTCGATTTAAGCACTCCGGTGAATTTTATTTCCACTGCTGATATTATTGGTGGAAATTCGGGCAGCCCGCTGATCAACAAAAATCTTGAAGTCGTTGGCTTGGCATTCGATGGAAACATTGAAAGCTTGCCCGGTAATTTCATTTTTGATGACACAAAGAACCGAACTGTTGCGGTTCACACTGCAGGTATGATCGAAGCAATGGAAGATATCTATAAAGCACAACGATTGGTCGATGAGCTTTTAAATGGAAAGATAAAGTAAGTTGGAGAAATGACATATCTCGATTCAGCAGATATAATTTAAAGATATGTCATTTCTTAACGGACAAGGGGTTCATGTTGAACCCCTTTTTTTATTTTCACATGAGATAATTGATTTTCAATAAATATTATTTTTCAATAACTTTATTCAAGGAAAAAAATCTATAGGTAAAAATGAAAAATAAATTACTCTCAATATTCTTAATCTTACCGGTCATATTGCTGGTATCGAATACAGCTCACTCACAAATTTCTCTCCAAGCTGGAATTGGTGGCGGTATGGTATCTCCTTTATCAGATTACAAAGGAAGTACAATCGATTTTTATTCTGGGAAGAATTACG
>JAHJVF010000025.1 GCA_018828505.1 Bacteroidota bacterium
CGATAGTGCAGACGTTTGGGCAAATCGAGAATTGTTTGAAGTTGACGAAAACGGCAATCCTATTTTTATAGCAGGAGTTCCGCCGGATTATTTCAGTTCAACCGGTCAGCGTTGGGGAAATCCCCATTATAAATGGGAAGTAATGGAAAAGAATGATTACGAATGGTGGAGAGAGAGAATTCAATCCCTATTAAAAATGACCGACATAATTCGCATTGACCATTTCAGAGGATTTTATAATTACTGGAAGATTCCTGGCGATGCGCCAACTGCAGAAAAAGGTGAATGGGTTTTAGGTCCCGGTGAGAAGTTTTTTTCAGTTCTCGAAAAATATTTCGGGAAGCTCCCGATCATCGCTGAAGATTTAGGAATATTAGTCCCCGGAGTTTATGATTTAAGAGATAAATTTAATTTACCGGGGATGAAAATTCTTCAATTCGCATTTGGGACACACGGAGAGAAAAAATTCCTTCCGCATCGTTACCCGAAAAATTGTGCAGTGTACACCGGCTCGCACGATAACGATACGACACTCGGTTGGTGGAATTCAATCCAAAATGATGGGACCGATACAAAAGAGTTTTTTCTGAAATACACTAACTCAAACGGAACAGATGTTTGCTGGGATTTGATCAAGCTTGCGTATTCTTCGATTGCCGATATCGTAATCATTCCATTGCAGGATTTTTTAAGATTAGGGACAGAAGCAAGAATGAATTTTCCGGGAAAAGAAAACCACAATTGGCAGTGGAGATTCTCCTGGGATCAAATTTATGATGGACTTAGCTATCAGATCAAAGAATTAACACAACTTTATGAGCGACCAGTCGTAGAAATTGACAATTGAGAATTGAAATTTGAAAATTCAGAATTATAGTTGATCAATTACATTTTAAATATCTAATTAATTTTTTCATTGGAAACAGTTCTTCAAGTTAAAAACCTAACTAAGCGATTCCGAAATCTTGTCGCAGTCGATAATCTTGAATTAACCGTCAATCGTGGAGATATATTTGGATTCTTAGGGCCAAACGGCGCCGGCAAATCCACAACAATTCGCATGATGCTTTCACTGATCTATCCCGATACTGGCGAAGTACTGCTGTTCGGTAAACCACTTAAGAAAAATTTTAAAGAAGTTTTAAAAAATGTCGGTGCAATCGTTGAGAAGCCTGATTTCTATCTTTACTTATCAGCATTCAAGAATCTTGAAATTCTTGCAAAGCTTTACGGAATTTCTCCTTCTAAAAAACAGATAATGGAAAATCTCGAGCTTGTCGGACTTGAGAAAAGATACAAGAGCAAAGTGAAAACTTTTTCTCATGGAATGAAACAGCGTCTTGGAATTGCACAAGCATTATTGCACGATCCTGAATTAATAATTCTCGACGAGCCAACTTCAGGTCTCGATCCCCATGGAATGAAAGAAGTCCGTGACCTGATTACGAGACTCGCCCGTGATAAGGGTAAAACCATTTTTCTCTCTTCACATCTATTGAATGAAATCGAGCTTATTGCCAATCGTATGGTGATCATCAACAAAGGTAAAACTGTAATTGAAGGGAACGTTTCGGATTTACTTGATAAAAGCAATGCAGATTATGTTTTTGCTCTTGAAGATATAAACAAAGGAATTAAAGTATTAACCGATTTAAACTATGCTGCTGGAATTGATTTCGAAGTTCAGAGAGATGAAGTCATTGTGAAATCCAAAAGAATTCCCGTTCAAGAGTTAAACAAAATTTTCATTCAGAATAATGTGGACGTTCTTTCATTCTTTCCCAGAAGGACTTTGGAGGAGTACTTTTTAAGCATCACACAGGAAAGTACAAAATGATTTTTACACTGACACAGATAGAGATCTATAAAGTTTTCAGAAAGTGGAGGACGTACATTGGTTTCATTGCAATCGGTGTTTTAGTTCCATTTATTGAAATAGTGCTTGCGTATACCGGTGAAGGATTCGTTAAAGGGGCTACACGCGGTTTGCGAGAAAATTTTGTATTGGTCGGTTCATTGTTGAATGGTTGGCTTGTAGCATACATGATCATGTTTTCTCTTTGGATACACATTCCGTTTTTGATAACTCTTGTAGCGGGAGATTTGCTTGCCGGAGAAGGGGCGGCTGGTACTTATCGTGTATTATTGACGCGTCCGATATCACGAACTCAAGTTATCGTTTCAAAATATTTAGCAGGATTGTTCTATTCATTTGCTCTGATTTTGTTTTTAGCATTGTTGAGCATCGGACTCGGAGTTGCTCTATTGGGCACAGGTGAACTTCTCGTTGTACAGGAAAAGATAATCATCTTTGCCGCCGATGATGTAGCGTGGAGATTTCTTGGAGCTTACTTAACTGCTTTTGCTGGAATTACAGTTGTTGCCAGCATTTCTTTTTTCTTATCGTCGCTTGTACAAAATTCGATTGGACCGATAATCGGGACCATGGCAATTTATATTATCTTTTTAATTCTAAGCGAACTGCCATATGAATTTTTCCAAACGATCTCTCCTTATATGTTTACACATTATTTATCATCATGGTGGAGCTTTTTTGGCGATCCGGTTGATTGGGAATTGATTCAAAAATCAGTTATTGTTCTCCTGCTTCATTCATTTGGATTTTTTCTAATTACGTTATTCATTTTTAAGAAAAAAGATATTTTAAGTTAGATTGTTTATAGAGTGGTGAGGATTTATCCACCGAAGCTTTAGCGTAGGTGGATGATTATTGACTTAGGAATAAAGGGTGATTGAAAATTTCAGAGTTGCAGAATCATCTTTAATTTGCTTGACTTTTGAACTTAGAATTTTCTTCTTACTAAAGAAAATAATAGGTAAACTAATTTGTAAATTTTCATACAGCAACTTAAATTATAAATTGTTACAAAAATTTATCAATAAGTAGAACGCAAAAGTAAAATGATAAAAACAATCTATATTCTTCTTTTCATAGTATTACCACTAAATGCACAATGGAGAAAAGGGGGGGTAGAAATTGTTGATACAACAGCAAACAGAAATATGTTTTTATCCTCTCAAATTGTTGAAGATGGTAATGGAGGAGGAATAATATGCTGGCAGGATGGACGAAGTGGAAGCGGTTATGATATATATGCTCAAAGGATAGATAGTAATGGAGTAATACAATGGCAAAGGAATGGGATACCGATATGCCAAGCATCATTAAACCAGTCTTATCCGAGAATGATAAGCGATGGAGAGGATGGAGCGATAATAGCTTGGGAGGATGATAGAGATACTGTTCGAACTATCATATATGCCCAAAAGGTATCACACAATGGAGAGATAAAATGGCCGGTAAACGGAGTAAGAATAAGTAATGAAGGCGGTTTATTTGTTCGTCCTGTAAGTGATGGAAATGGCGGAGTAATAATAGCTTGGCAAAGTGTGGATTTTGTGACTAATCATGAAAGAGTCATCTGCCAACGAATAAACAAATATGGGCAGAAGATGTGGGGGGAGAATGGGGTACTAGTAAATAGTCGACTTGGTTTTATTCGTAGTAACGACGTAGGAATCACAAGTGACCATAAAGGTGGAGCCATAATTACTTGGGGACAAGAAAACATAATTTATTCGCAAAGGGCAAGCGCAAATGGAACAATTTTGTGGGATACGAACGGGATTGTAATATGTAACGCTCCTGGTGGACGAGGGGCGGTTTGTATTTCTTCTTCAAATAATAGTAGTGCAATAATTTCCTGGTCTGACCCCTTTAGAGATTCATTGAAGGGTATATATGCTCAAAGAATTGATTCGTCAGGGAATAGTATATGGACATTAAATGGGATTTTCATAGGTAGCCCCGGTGAAACTGGTGGTGGAGGCGGATCACGAAGAATTATTTCCGATAATTTAGGGGGTGCTTTTATAGGTTACGGATTGAAAATACAAAGAGTTTCTTTCAATGGAGAATTACAATTTGACACAGCTAAAGGTAGGTATAGCTATTTCCCATCTACTAATTCAGCTATGGCCCTTGATTTAAAGAATGGAGTAATTAATGCATGTGAATCTCTTCTTCCACATGGAGATAAAGATGTTTTCGTAAATAGGATTGATAGTTTAGGAAATCCGCTTTGGGGGAATAATGGGATAAAATTAGTTGAAAATCCCATAATTCAAGAGTGGGCTAAGATAATTAGCGACACAAAAGGAGGTGCGATAGTTGTATGGCAGGATTGGCGAGCTTATGGGGATTCGGCAACAACACCACACGTAGCCCTTTTTGCACAAAGAGTTTATTCAAATGGAGTTGTTGCTGATGTAGTTAAAGAAGAAGATACACGGTTACTTAAAAAAATTAATCTATACCAAAACTATCCTAACCCTTTCAATCCGGAAACTACAATAAGCTATTACATACCTTATTATGGGAAAGCCAAATTATTAATTTATGATATACTTGGACAAAAGATTAATACACTAATAGATGAATATCAAGCAGAAGGAGAACACAAGGTAATTTGGAATGGAATAAATGATTCCGACGTTCAAGTCTCCTCAGGTATATATTTTTATCAATTGCACTTCGAAAATAATTTAATAACAAAAAAATTTATCATTGTTCGTTAAACAAAGGAGCTTAAAATGAAGAAGCTATTTTATCTTTTCATAATTATATCATTACAATTGTCCATAATAAATGTATATGCACAACAAAGCGACACATCGAGTTATTTTCCATTAGGATTTTGGGGTATTTGGATTGATCCAGGCAAGCCGCCATTCAATCCTATGTATTTAACTCCGGATCAATGGATTAAAGAGAAAACAAATTGGATGAATACAAACGGAAACTATTTGACTAATTGGATACCCGAATGGATGGAGAACCAAGTAATGGAATTTGCTGATATATCGGAATATAGAATGGATATTACACGTTGGAGATACGATCATATTATCCCTGAAATAAGTGTCCTAGATTGGATCAAGAAAGGTTCTGGTACTTGGTCTGAATGGACAGCAGAAGCAAATATCAGAATACAAAATATGGTTCAGGCATTTGGTAGTAGAAATGGTTTATATAGTTATACATTAGCTCACGAATGTCCAGTTGTGAACTGGTGGCCTTGGAGCACAGGTTGTAACGATTCAAACTACACAAAATCGTTATGGCCTAGATTACAGTACGCAGCACAAAAATTAAAAGAGGTTGATCCGAACCGCAATCATAAAAGCGTGGCAATTTCTGGTTTAATGCCAAATGTTGGTTTCTTTGATAATGTTCCAAGTCTCGATGTCCTTCAAAATAATGTATATGTTTTTAAGTCAACAACATCAAAGAACTATTTGGACCAGCAATATCAGTTAAATGATCTATTGAATCATTACAATGGTACAATTAATCAGCTAAGGTTAAAAGAAACTGAATGGCAAGCTATAATTCAATCGCAGAGAGATTATCGGATTATGGATACATTTCAACTGAGACGACCAACTTTTGAAGAAATTAGAGTTCAAGCATACTTGGCAATTTCTCGAGGTGCACGTGGTATTATCTCTTTCGTTTATGGATCGCTCACCCCATCTATAAATGGTGAAGGCGCAGGGGAATACACTACTATCTCACCCCTTTTGAGCGGTGGAAATTCATTTGGTCAAAGTTTATATCAATACGATGGACTAGTTGACGGTGTTAGAAATCCTTTTGATGCAATTAATTATCCAGGTGATCCTGCATTTGATTATGTAAAAAACATTTATTTAGAGCTTGCTCAAATTGGCCCGGTTATAAAAAAGTTAAAACACTATAATTATTTTCCAAACATATCTATACCATCTAACAACAGTGCAAATATCTTCAGTATCAGCGGAGAGAAAATTGAAGTCGGTACTTTTAAGCGAATGGATGAAGGAATAGATTCGACAAATTATTTCATTTTAGTAAATAGGGTCTTAAACAATTCTGATGGGTCTCTTTCTTCACCCCAAACAATTAATATTATTATTTCAGGAGGGAAGTATTCGCTCGTTTCCCAAAATACAAAAACAAGAATATATGGTACGTATGATGCATCCCAAAATAGAACTTCATTTATTCTAGCATTAGAACCGGGCAAAGGGGAGTTGTATTTTAGAGACAGCTATCCAGCTAAACCGCAAAACTTAAAAGTGACTGCAAACTCAGAACAGGACGCCGTATTAACATGGTCTGCCAATATAGAACCAGATATAATTTCCGGTGGGAGCTATAAAATTTATAAAGCATCAACAAATGGAGAAGAGCCGACAACTTTCGGATACATTACTTCAATTCCGGCTTATCCCGGCGGTGTTGCATGCACTACCTGGACGGATGTAGATCCAGCAGTCGGATCGGGAAGCAAAAAACTTTTTTATAAAATATCGGCAGTTGATAACAACAATAAAGAATCAATTAAATCCGATTACGATTGGGTGGCATGGAATGGAAATTTCAAAAAGAAGGGTTTTGATAACTTTGTCAAAGAATATAAAAACGAATTGATTGGCAGTTATCCAAACCCATTCAACCCAACAACAAAGATCAAATTGCAAATTGGTGTAAGTAAACATGTAACATTAAAAGTATTCGACTTACTGGGTCGTGAAGTAGCTACACTTGTAAACGAGCCAAAGCAAGCTGGCGAGTATGAAGTGGAATTAGATGCAAACAAGCTTGGGTTAACTTCGGGAGTTTACTTTTATCAGCTAAGAAGCGGCACATTTATCTCAACCAAAAAATTTATTTTAGCAAAATAAAATAATCGCATGGCTCAAGTTAACATATGAAATTAAAACTATTCCTAATTATTGCTTTTTCTGTTCAGCTTGGATTCAATAAAAATATTGATCCAGAAAAAGTTATTGACAAAATTCGACATGAATTTAACAAAGTGAGCGATTACACGGCGGATGTTTCGGTTAAGGTTGATATAAAATATCTGAAAGTCCCGGATATTAATGCCAAGGTCTATTTCAAAAAGCCGGATAAAATCCACATCGAATCAAAAAGCTTTGCACTTCTGCCTAAGCAAGGATTGAACTTTTCGCCCGATGTTCTTTTCGATAAGAAATTCACCGCTATTTATGAGAATGATTCAGAAATTGATAATCAAACCTTCCATATTATAAAAGTCATTCCTGAAGAATCAGAAAAGGGTCCTTCGATTATAACTCTCTATGTGAATGCAAAAAATTATTCGATTGGCAAGGTAATCACACTTGGAGAACGGCAGGGAAAAGTTGAAGTAAGTTTGAAATATAAGCTGATTGATGCTAAGTATTGGCTACCTGAAAAAGTCGATATAATTATGGATGTTGGCAATCTCCGATTTGGAAGAAGAAGGCAAGCACAAAGAGAAATCCCGTCAGAGAATAAAGCTGAAGAAAAACAAGAAGGACGAGTTACATTAACTTATTCAAATTATGTGGTGAATAAAGGACTTGATGATAAGGTTTTTGAAAAGGAAGACGACGTGAAGTGATATAAGACTTCAAAAGTCTCGAAGACTTTTGAAGTTTACAAAACAAGTCTTTTGCACAATTCAACCGCATCGATTGCATTCTTCGCATAACCTGTTGCCCTGATTGAATCGGCGAAGTTTTGACTGACAGGCGCACCCCCGACAATTATTTTCTTACCCGGAAATTTTTCAATTAGTACGGAGACAGTCTTTTGTATCGAAACCATTGTAGTAGTGAGCATTGCAGATAAGCCGATTATATCCGGATTCTCTTTCTCTATCCATTCAATAAATTTTTCGGTTGATGCATCTATCCCTAAATCAGCGACTTCAAAACCATTCCCTTTGAGCATCACACCGACTAAGTTTTTTCCGATATCGTGGATGTCACCTTTAACTGTTCCCATTAATACTTTTCCGCGATTACTTTTTTCACCTTGCAGAAAGAACGGATTAATTAAAACCATTGCTGTTTTAAATGCTTTAGCCGACATAAGTACTTCTGGTAGAAACATTTCACCATCACGAAATTTTATACCAACTACTCCCATCCCTTTTAATAATCCATTCTCCAAAATTTGTTTTGCAGTAATATTATTTTTAAATGCAAGATTGACTTGATCGGTCATCTTTTTCCATTTCCCTTTTATAACTATTTCGGAGATTTGATTAAAAATATCTGTCATTAGATTTTTTCAGTATAAGTAGAATATCTCACTTCAATTTAATTATTCACCAAGATTTATTCTGTTCGCTATCTTTTTAATTTCGTGAATATGATCTGGAGTTGTACCGCAGCATCCGCCAATAATTTTTACGCCAAGTTCAAAGAGTTCACGGACTTTATCTTGAATAAAGTCAGGTCCTTCCGTGTAAACCTCTTTTCCATCTTTCCAAACAGGCAGGCCTGCATTCGCTTTTGCAAGTAATGGAATGTTTGTAAGAGGTCTCATCTCGGAAAGTATATCGAGCATCTGAATAAATCCTTCACCGCAATTTGAGCCAAATATCTGAACGTCTAAATTTGAAAATCTATCGATAAAATCTTTTACGGTTTCCCCCATCAGCGTAAAATATCCGCGAGGTGTTTTTTGAAATGTTATTGAAACTGAGATTGGAATATTACATACCGATCGCACGGCATTTAGTGCAATCTCTGCTTCATCAAGCGATTGCATTGTTTCGATATTTATGAAATCAGCCTCCGTCAATCCTTTTGCCTGTTCACGGAAAGAATGAAAAGCTTGCTCACGTGTTATTTCACCGAGAGGTTCAATTAAGTCTCCCAACGGTCCGAGAGAAGCGGCAACTTTAATTTCAGCTTTCGCAGCTTGTCGCGTAAG
>JAHJVF010000026.1 GCA_018828505.1 Bacteroidota bacterium
AGCTCATCAAAACAATAACAGTGAACGCAGGAACGATCTCCGAAAAATCATTGAAGTTCAATTTTGTGATTGGCGACATCATCAATAATCCGACTATAATCAGAGATGGTCCGTAAGCGATTGCAGGTATCGCAGTAAAAAAGGGAGAAAAGAATAAAGCAGATAAAAATAAAAACGCAGTAACTACGGAAGTGAATCCGCTTCTTCCACCGGCTTCGATGCCCGTTGCAGATTCAATGTAAGTTCCAGTTGTAGTTGTTCCCAATAAAGAACCAACGACAGTCGCCAACGCATCGCACAATAAAGGTTTTTCAATCTCGGGGAGATTTCCATTCTCATCTAATAAATTAGATTTGTAAGCCAAGCCAAGCAAAGTTCCTATAGTATCAAGAAAATCCATTACGAACACAGTGAGAATAACAGCAAAAAATCCCCAAGTAAGAGCACCCATAATATCAAGTTCGAATATTATCGGAGAAATATCGGGCGGAGAACTTATCCATTTTTCCGGTAATGGAAATAGATTGAAGATGTATGAAAGAAATGTAACGGCAAGTATTCCAATAAGAATTGCACCTCTGACCTTGATCGTCATAAGAAATCCTATCAGCAGAAAGCCGACAATAGCAAGAATTATTTTCGGATCGTGAAAGTTTCCGACATGAACCGGCGCTCCTTCTACACCAAGTCTTACAATTCCGGTCTCGTTCAAACCAATGAAGGTAAGAAACAATCCGATTCCAACCGCAAAAGCAATCTTGAGCGATTCGGGAATTGAATTTGCAAGCCAGGTTCTTATTCCAAATATTGTCAGCAGGGTAAAAAGAACACCGCCGATAAAAATAGCTCCGATCGCAGTCTGCCAGCTAAATCCTAAAACCTTCACAACCGTAAATGCGATAAAAGCATTCTCTCCCATATATGGAGCAATAGCGAAAGGTCTTTTTGCATAAACTCCCATAGCGAGCGTTCCGAAAAACGCACTTAAAATTGTTGCGACCATTGAAGGACCGAAGGGAATTCCTGCGGCTTCGAGAATTTTTGGATTGACGATTATTATATAAGCCATTGTAACAAAAGTTGTCAGCCCCGCAATGGTTTCTTGTTGAAAGGAAGTGTTCAATTCATCGAATTGAAAATATCTTCTGATAGCCGAAATCATTTTATCCTCACTAAATATTTTTGCTAAAAAAAAACGACACAAACAATATATTTTTATACTTCAAAAATATTATTTCGTGGACTGGAATTCAATTACAGAAAAGATTTTTTATTCGATCATTCATAGAGAAAATCTCTACAAAAATATTTAGAAAATTTTTTAAGTATTGTTAAAAGAACTCACCCCTATCCCCTCTCTTTCAAAGAGAGGGGAATAAAAGGGGTGAGTTGTTATCCGTGCATAAAAAAATTTCAAATATCTTTAGTTAGATTTTTCAGAAATCGTTAATCTGAAATCATAAATGAGCCTACTCAAAAAAGGATAATTTCAATAAAAATTGTTTTGAAATTGAACCAAAAACGAATCATTGATGTTCAATTTTGACCTTTTTTGATTCGGCACATAAATCTTAATAAATCACTCCTTAAGAAGATTAACCATAAAAACTTTCAAATGTAAACTCTTATCCGCTCCCACAAAGTTTTAACATCAACATTCATCTTTCGGCAGAGAAAAATCGGACGGTTGTTCTCATATGGAATGCAATACTTACATTTATGTATAGCGACTAACTCAACTTCCTCACAAGACTTAAGATGTTCTTCTTCTGTACCACCGATTACGATAACCGTTTTTAATTCGGATACTTCTTTACCCCAAATCCAGTAATTGTTATGCGGTGAAATAACTTTCGGTAATGGATATTTTGAACTGAAATATTCTATCGCCCCGGCTTGTCCGTAGTTGCGGGCAAAAACAATTGTATTTTCCTGTTCTTCAGTCGGAAGTGATTGATAAACTTTTGTGATTGTAACAGCCAATTCCTCCCAACCGAACATGTCAGCATAAAACTGAGGCAGCTCTTCGAGAGCAAGACCTTCCGCAGTAGTCGGAGCAATACCGAGTTTCTTCGAATATGATATGTACGTTTCCGTAGGAAGAATTGGAAGTACGACAGGTGACAAAATAATTCCAAATAGAATTACAATTATTACAACTGCATATTTAAGCCAGTCAAGAAATTTTTTAAAAGAAAGTTCTTCCAACATTACACCACCTGATGCAAAAAGAATTGGCATCGCAGGAGAAAAATTTTGATTTCATCTTTACCCAAGTTATTTATAATGAATTTGAATATTTCTTATGATCATGAATTGAAAATTGAAGCCCCTTTTTTTGATTTCGTTCCAGCTTAGGATCATATATCAATCTTGCTCGGTTAAAAATTCCATATACAACAAATTTAGCACCGAGAATCTTTTTAACATCTGCGAATGTTTTGCCTGTTACTTAATTTTTTTTGAGATTTGACTTTATTCTTTATGCTCCTCTTTTTTTCTTTTGGAGGGACATAACAATATTTTGGCGGAGGAACGGGAACCCCTTCTTTTAAAGCGGTTTTGATCCAGACTTTTTTAGCAATTAAAAGTTCGCGGACAGCTTCATCCGGGGTTCTTCCAAAAGCACTGCAATACTTTAGATCGGGAATATCTGCAAT
Organism: Bacteroidota bacterium; assembly: GCA_018828505.1. Classification (GTDB taxonomy): domain Bacteria; phylum Bacteroidota; class Ignavibacteria; order Ch128b; family Ch128b; genus JAHJVF01. Next base: position 2,661 of record JAHJVF010000026.1, read on the forward strand.
GTATCCGCCATCATCATCACTAAAAAAAACATTTATATGATAATCTTTCATGACTCATCTTCCATTTGTAATTCATACTTATTAACAAGAGTTAAAAACTGTTTTATTTGATAAGGTTTGGCCCTCCCTTTATAATTTTGAATATTAAGCAGTTCAGGAATTCTTGGATGTTTGAAAATCCAGTGGCTCCCTTCCGTATTTCTGTGTGGAAATCTAAATGCTTTCACAATGCGAATAAGGTCGGAGAAACTAAAGAGGAAAGGTTTTTCACTTAACTGTAAAAGCAATTTTTTCTTGTTCACACCAAAAAGTGGAAAAAATCTTGAACAATATCAATAAGAATCTCGACAAAGGTCGTTAAACTTAAATAAAACTAAAACCGTTACGACTGACTGAAGTTACGAAAATGTATCTAAAGTCCTGGCCTTTTTACTCAAGTACCTTGATAGAGGCGTTTAATTTGGATAAATTTGTGCTGAAATTTTATATGATACTATCCGTCCTTGATTTAGTCACATGTTAGCAATTCAAGTTGATTCTTTAACAAAAGTCTACAAAAGTTTTGCGACCAATCGAAGCATTACTGCGATAAAAGATTTAAGTCTTAGTGTTCAGACAGGAGAGATATTTGGTCTTCTCGGACCGAATGGCGCCGGCAAAACCACATTGATCAAAGTGCTTTTAAATATTTGTTTTCCGACGCATGGAGGAGCAAAAATCTTTGACACCGATATCTCAGATTATCGGATTAAAAAAAGGATCGGATATCTTCCCGAAAATCATAAATATCCCAATTATCTTACCGGTGAACAGGTCCTTAAATATTTCGGCAAGCTCTCAGGGATTGAAGATAAAGATATTATGAGAGACAGCATCGATAAGAATCTCGAACTTGTCGGAATGACAAAATGGAGAAAAACAAAGATCAAAAAATATTCAAAGGGAATGATGCAGCGTCTCGGACTTGCACAGGCAATGATCAATGACCCGGATTTGATTTTTTTAGATGAACCGACCGACGGAGTCGATCCGATAGGCAGAAAAGAGATTAGAGATATCCTGCTGAACTTGAAATCTCAAGGGAAGACAGTCTTTCTAAATTCGCATCTTCTTTCAGAAGTTGAAATGATAACCGATCAAATTGCCATTCTCAACAAGGGTATATTAATTAAGGAAGGAAGCGTAAAAGAATTAACGCAGGAAGGATTTGAATATCAAATTACACTCGATCAAAATGTACAGCAGGAAAAATTAGATGAACTGCGGACTATATCAGATCGCTTTAGCAATATTTCTCATAAATTCTCAATTAAAGTTTCAAACACAGACGAGCTGAACGATTTGATTGATCGACTTAGAAAAGCAGGCTTAATGATAGAATCGATTGCCGCCGTCAAAACTTCGCTCGAAGATTTATTTATCAACTTAATCAAAGAATCAGATAAGAAAGAGTAACGACTTGCAGCTATTTGCCATAATCGAAGATACATTCCGCGAAGCTATTTCAAGAAAGGTATTTCTGTTTTTCTTTGGCATTTCTTCGTTAGTGATACTTTTGTTCCTACTTTTCTTCTCACTTTCCTCAATAGAAGGAATGATCGGAATGATGAATTTATCTGAAGATAAAAATTCCATAAGAAGTATAATTATTGGAATTCAGGTTTTTATTATTGGACCGCTATATGCAGGCGGACTTTTCCTTTCTATTTTCTCTGCATCGAGCTTTATTCCGAACATGCTGGAAAAGGGGACAATAGATTTATTATTATCAAAGCCAATATCGCGGGCAACTCTTTTACTTGGAAAATTTTTGGGCGGGACACTCATTGTGTTTTTGAATATTGCTTACCTGGTCTCGGCCATTTGGCTGATGATTAGTTTGAAGTTTGGGATTTGGAACGTGGAGTTTTTATATACAATTGTTCTCATCACTTACATCTTCATGATTTTTTATATCTTGATGATGTTCATTGGTATTCTTACCCAAAGTTCAATCTTTGCAATGATAATTTCTTATTTGGTGTTTTTTATTTTCAGTCCTATTTTAGCTTATCGCGAAAACATAACGACTTCACTTATCACCTCCTCTTTTGGAAAAATCCTCGTGAACTTTTTTTATTATATTTTTCCTCAGACTTCTGAGTTAGGTTCAATTACACTCGATCTCGCAGCCGGAGTATCTGTAAATAACTGGACTCCGCTTCTGACAACTACGTTATGGGGAATTGCGATGTTTGCTCTAACTCTGTATATCTTCCAAAGGAAAAATTATTGATGCGTTTTTTATTATTCATTATTGTTGTTTCGTTCATTTTTTTCTCTTCCTGCAGCCGTGAACTTCCACAGCCAATCGATATCTCCATAAAAGAAAGATTCAAATATTTACCTTATGATCCACAGATTGTAATTTATTTCAATGTTAAAGAAGTACGAAAAACGCCATTCTGGAAAAATTTTATTGAAACTCAGCTTGAAGAAAACAGAAAAAATCAACTTGATGATTTTGTTAAATTAACAGGGCTGAGCTTGGAGAAAGATATAGATGAGGTTATCCTTGCAAATGAATGGAATGAGAGTGCTACAATAATTGTAAATGGAAACTTTTCACCCCAAAAAATCGAGGAGTATTTTCAGCAGAAATCATCTACGGATAAAAGAATTAAAGACCTGAAAATTAAAATCATTGACGAAAAAACGATTATTGCAGTTAATACCGAAGAAAGATTATCATCAATTGAAAATAGCGGGCACGGAAAATCCATTGTCGATAATCCCGAATATCTTTCAATAATAAATTCGGTTCGGTTCAAAAATCAATTTTGGATAGCAACTACTCAAAGTTCAGTCGTATCAGAGCTGATCGAGCGCGGTGCGTCAATTATCAAAAATGAAAAAGTTAGAGAGTTAACAAACTCAATTCGATATATTAACCTCTCGACTAAATTCAGCGATGATATCTTGATCAATTCAAATTGGCAGTGCACCGATGAAACAAAAGCCGCATTATTAAAAAGTGTATTAAATGGAATTGTTTCAATGATCACCCTCACTTCTCCGAACGATCAGTTTGTTAACGAACTCTCCCAAATGGATATTTACTTGAACGGAAAAAGTGTTGAGCTTGAATTAAGAATACCAGAAGATAAAATCAAAGAATTAAAAGAATCAAAACTTAAAGACAAAATTAAATTACTTATAACAAAATGAATACAGTGGAACATCCCGCTCGCGGGGAAGAAAAAAAACTAAGATTTGAAGATTTAATAGAAGACATGCCAACACCAGTTCTTGATCCCGATAGAATTGAAACGATCGGAATAATCGGGGGTGGAATTATGGGAGTAGGTATTGCACAAGCCGCATCTCAAGCCGGAATTGATGTTATCATTTCCGAAAAGGATGACGAAGCTGTTGAACGAAGCTCGCGAAACATAAATGAAAATATGGATAGAGAGATAAAACGTTGGGGAATGACAGCAAGCGAAAAAAAAGCAATCCTGCAAAGGATAAAATGGACAACCGAAATTGAAGATATTAAAGAATGCGATATAATTATTGAAGCGGTCGATGAGGACCTTGAATTAAAAAGATCCGTCATGAAAAAAATAGATTCGATTTGTCCGGCGGAAACGATATTTATTTCAAATACATCAACGCTTAGCTTGTCAAAGATCGCAGAAGGTTCAAGCCGAAGGGATCGCGTAATTGGCATGCACTTCTTAAATCCTGTTCCAAAAATTCCTGTCGTTGAGCTTGTCCGTGGAGTTCAAACTTCCGATGAAACAACCCGCATAACAAAAGCATTTGCAAAAAAGCTTGGAAAAACGGCTGTCGAAGTTTTTGAATATCCGGGTTTTATCACTACAAGGGTGATCGTTCCGTTTCTCAACGAAGCAATGCACATTCTCATGGAAGGATTAGCAACTGCGGACGGAATCGATACTGCTATGAAGCTCGGTTATAATTTACCTATTGGACCCCTCGAGCTTGCTGACAATATGGGACTCGATGAAATTCTTGCCTGGATGGAAACGCTATGGCATGAACTTGGCGAGCCGAGGTATAGACCCTGTCCCTTGTTGCGTAAATATGTCCGCGAAGGAAAACTTGGGAAAAAATCCGGAGAAGGTTTTTTCAAATATGATGAACATGGCAGAATAATATCATAATGAACAATCAAATAATTTTGAACCTGCCCGCCAGGTTGAGATTGCAGAGGCAGGCGGGGTAGATCACAATGAAAGTATTAGTTTTAAATTGCGGCAGCTCCTCAATTAAGTATCAGTTTTTTGATGTTAAAGAGACGCTTGTTCTTGCAAAAGGTTCGATTGAAAGAATCGGAACGTCATCGGCAATATTAACGCATACACGCCACGATGGTGACAATATAAAGATCACCGGAGAAATTTTAGACCACAACATTGCGATTGAATATGTACTCGCCGTTCTTCTCAGTAAAAATCACGGAGTGATAAAAGATAAGAATGAAATTGAAGCCGTGGGCCATCGAGTTGTTCATGGGGGCGAAGATTTTTCAGTTTCTGTACTGATTACCAACGCAGTAATCAAAACAATTCAGGATAATTTTGAATTAGCGCCGCTTCATAATCCACCTAACTTAAAAGGGATTGTTGCATGTCAGAGTCATCTTCCGGGAATTCCACAGTGCGGTGTGTTTGATACAGCGTTTCATCAGAAGATGCCCCCAAAAGCATTTTTATATGGAATTCCTTACCAGCTTTATAAATCACACAAGATCAGACGCTACGGATTTCACGGTACTTCGCATCTGTATGTATCGCAAAGAGCAGCGGAGTTTGTTGGTAAGCCATTTAACGAGTTGAAAATTATCACCTGTCATCTTGGTAACGGATGCAGCATGGCGGCGATCAATAATGGAGTTTCGGTTGATACTACCATGGGCTTTACTCCGCTCGAAGGGCTTTTAATGGGAACACGCAGCGGCGATATTGATGCTTCGATACCACTCCATATTATGGCAAAGGAAGGGTTAACACTCGCGGAAATCACTACAATGCTAAACAAACACAGCGGCTTGATCGGAATTTCTGGTGTATCAAATGATATGCGTGAAATAATCAAAGCAAAAGAGGAAAAACACGTTCGCTCAAAACATGCATTTGAAAATTTTTGCTATCGAATTAAAAAATACATTGGCGGATACATAGCGGCATTGGGCGGTTTGGATGTACTCGTTTTCACCGGCGGTATTGGCGAAAACAGTTATGAAGTTAGAAAAGAAACTCTGACTGATTTGGAATACCTTGGCATTAAACTGGACGAAGAAAAAAATCTGAATACAGCAGGAGAGAGAGAAATTAGCTCTGCGGATTCCAAAGTGAAAGTGCTTGTTATTCCGACAAATGAAGAACTCGTAATTGCACTTGATACTGCGAAAATTGTCTCGGAAATTAAACAGCAAACTTGCCTTCTGTAGCTTTAGCGTTAGCAGGCTGAACATTCGGCAAGCAGGTGAATTGATTTATTGTAATAGATTTGAGATATGACATTTAACGATTTTCTTTTTGCTTTTATTCCACTTTTTGTTGCAATCGATATTATCGGTACTCTGCCGATTTTCATTGGATTGACGGAGGAGTACGATAAGCGGGAAAGAAAGAAATTAATATTTGAAGCAATTGCGACTGCATTCGGTCTTGCAACTTTATTTTTAGTATCCGGAATGGTGATTCTCGACTTTATGGGAATTACGATGAATGATTTTCGCATCGGCGGCGGACTTGTGCTTTTAATTCTAGCAATTCAAGAATTACTTTTCTCCGGCGAGGATACAAGGAGAAAACCAACGGGAAGTATTGGAATTGTTCCACTCGGAATACCGCTTGTAATGGGCCCTGCAGCATTAACAACAATTCTTGTTTTGGTCAGCAGCAGCGGATTTGTAGCCACCATTCTTTCAATGGTTGCAAATTTGATCATCGCTCTTTTTGTTCTTTACTACTCACATAAGATAGTCCGCTTAATTGGAGTTTCCGGAACTAAAGCATTTGCGAAAGTAGCTGCCTTATTCCTTGCTGCAATTGCAATAATGATGATTCGAGTTGGAATCGTTGACATTATAAAAAATACATAACCGAACCGGATGCAATACTCGCCGCTTCTAACGACGGCTGATAGCTGATGGTTGATGGCTGACGGCCGATGGTTAATATGGGGATCCGTTCCTAACTGATTATATGAGATAAACTTTCTATCACTTACAAATTGGAGTTCATTATGAACCTTGGATTACAAAATAAAACTGCTCTAATCACAGCCGCAAGCAAAGGAATTGGAAAAGCTTGTGCGGGCGCTTTAATTCAAGAGGGCTGCAAAGTTATGATCTCTTCTTCCAATAAGGATAATTTAATCTCTGCATCTAATGAATTGAACTCACAATACAATACAGAAATTCTCTGGCACGAGTGCAACGTTAAGGACCCTTATGATATTAAATCAACCATAAGCGATGCAGTTGATGCATTAGGAAGAATCGACATACTGATAAACAATTGCGGTGGACCTGTTTCGGGTCCAATCGATTCATTTTCGGATGACGATTGGGCAAACGCATTCAATGAAGTTTTGATGTCGGTTGTCAGGTTTTCTCGCGAAGTCAGCGAACTGATGAAGCAAAATAACTTCGGAAGAATAATCAACATTACTTCTATTTCGGTTAAACAGCCGATCCAAAGATTAGTCCTTTCAAATTCACTTCGAAGCGGTGTGACGGCATTTGCCAAAACGCTGTCAACAGAGTTAGCCCCCTTCAACATCACCGTTAATAATATTGCCCCGGGCTATACTTTTACCAACCGGATTTATGATCTCGCTATCGAGCAGGCAAAAGCTTCAAACATATCTTATGAAGAAATGTTAAAAAACTTTACTAAAGATATTCCTATGGGAAGGATGGGCAAACCCGAAGAAATCGGAAGTCTTGCATCTTATCTTTGCTCTGAAAAAGCCGCATACATTACAGGACAAACAATAGCCGTAGATGGTGGATATGTGAAGAGTGTAATGTGAACTGGAATTCTTTTCTGATGATTGGTTTTGCTTAAAATGAATATTCTGTTTTTCTCTTTCAGAAAATTTTGATTGAGTTACTGAAGTTACGCAGTCAACGCTATTTTCATTCCGAATAGGTTCTCTCGATACTTCCGACCCCATCTTCTGAACTGCATAGGCGGTAAAGCGGGTCGGAAACTCGAGAACCTGCAAATATAGGCTGGTTTTCGAGTATCCCGACCGAGACCAATTCGAGATGTGGGTCGGGATGTATCGAGAAAACCATGAAAAATTTTGTTGTTGTAGC
>JAHJVF010000151.1 GCA_018828505.1 Bacteroidota bacterium
AGGATAATCTTCCCAAAACCTTGGGCTTTAGCCCAAATATTCTATTTTTACCCGCCCCTTCATTGCCTGCCCCTTCATAGCCTGCCCATTCATAGCTATTTTGTGGCGGGCGTTGTCTTGGCAGGTTGGACTAAAGTCCCCTTTCGGGGGAGTGAATATTCGTCCCCGACATAAATGTCGGGGCAATTCATCCACAATTGAAGTTAGGTTGACGCCAATGCGATAAAGTCGGGATGAGCAACGTGATGGTTTGCCAAAGGCATCCCTTCGGGACATTTTACATTTTTGTCGCTGTTAGGCGAAGTTATGGGTAATACTATTGTTGAACTTCATATTTCACAGGTAGAAGTCTCTCAAGGATTATATGCTTTGAAGCATCGAGAATTTCAATACCCACAATTCTATCACCCTCTCCAATATCCAGGACGATGTCTTCGGTGGCTCGCTTATTGACCACATCTTGCGTCCTGTCGTCAAGTCTGATATAAAGAAGGTCTGTTTTATCGTTGTAAATAATTTTCATTTTGCAGTCTCCCACCTTCCATAAAATACATATACAGTTACTGTTATTATTTTGTGCCTTCTATCATGTAAAACACTTCAACTCGCTTTTGTTCAAAATATTTGTTTTGGCGGTACTGGTTGAATTCAAAAATTTTCGCCTTTCCCGTTTTCCCATATTTGGCAGGAATAGTAAAACCTGTTTGAATGACATCTTTGATTTCATCTTTGTTGGTTCCACGCTCTTCTGCTCGCACTAAGGTATGTTCGTCTATCTAGTGCTGTTTCAAATAAGTAAAATTTCATTTTCTATGAGCAACTTATCTAAGAAAGAAGCCCGACTTTTTCTTACCACAAAGCGGTCACTTCGTGAAAGGAATAACTCAAATAGAAAAGTCGGGCTTCTCTATAACATAGTAAGAATGAAAAATCATAATACCAAAACGTGGGAATCCATGGCTTCGCCAAAAGAATATTTATTTGAAATGGCACTAGATTTCCACTAAATAAATATAGCATTTTTATTAGATAATTACCCGTAATTGCGCCTAACGTTTGCACAAACCACGCCGTCTCGTCCCGCTACTATAAAATGATTTTTTAAAACCAAAACGAAGCGGGACGGGATGGAACGAGCACAACTGATTTTGAACAGAGATTCGACATAGCTATTTCAAAAGAGCGAGTGTCGTGGTTCGTGCTGTTATGTGCAGCTATGCCCAATTCTTTTTACTTGAACGATTTCAAAACCGATGAGTTCGATCAAAACGAATTTAGTAAAAAAGTTTCGGCACACTCAACTCAAATGGAATTTCACGCAGTTTTAATCAAAAATTATTTTGGTGCGGGAAAAAATATCGAGCTGATCTTATTTTTTGTCCGTTATCCTGACAGAGTCTTCACTAAGACTTTTTCCAAAGATGAGATAAATGAGGCAGAAAAAAAGTTTTCTCGTTTCATTGATCAATTAACTGACAACAATTTTCAAAAAAAATTTAGCACATTGTTCAATCTGTGAATATTACACAAGTGGTTCATGTTTGATTTGATCTTGTTGTTGTAATTATATTCTGTCAATAAACTTTTTGTACCGATCAGAAGGATCGAGACCGGATAAAAATCCGAAAATGTCATTCCCACCCGCCAATACATAGCTATATTGTGGCAGGTGATCAATCTTTTATTGCACGAAGCGGGCTGGTCTGGGGGTCCCGACTCCGTCAAATACCTTATTATTCATATCTCACTTCAATGCCATCAGTTTTGTTCAATCTGAAAAAGGAAATAAATCGCTTTATTGAATCACTATCTGATTTGACCTTCTTACTCAGTTTCTTATATCTCATAAGAAGATAGTTTTCTAAGTTACCGGGAAAAACAATAGATACTCCTGAAGCCGAGAAAAGCTTGGTAGTCATTCAATATGTACAAGTGAACAAGAGACTGTCGATCTTCAGTGTTTTGGAAGCATTAGACTGATTCTTTATCGTAAGATGCAGATAGACATATTGTTCACAGGATGGCGTGAACAGAGACGTTTTCGACATCACTTTGGAA
>JAHJVF010000152.1 GCA_018828505.1 Bacteroidota bacterium
GCACATTTGGTTGATAGGAATTTTTATAATTTTGATTGTATTCTATTTTATTGATAGTCGAAATGTTGGTAAGGGTGTCTCCACAACAGTTTATACTGGCAAAATTGAACTGCGAGGTTCAAAGAATTTCATCTTTTTACTTATTGTGATTATTTCGGTTTTCCTCGATCCTAAGATATTAAGCTGGGTACCGAGTTTACATCCTTTACCTCTCGGAATTCGGGAGATCATTATGTTTTCTGTCGCATTTTTCTCTTACAAGCTCGCAAACAAAGAAGCATTGAAAGGGAATGAGTTTGACTTTGATCCAATTAAAGAAGTAGCATTCTTGTTCATTGGAATTTTTGCGACGATGATTCCTGCTCTCCAGCTTATCGCGTATGAGACTAAAGTCTACGGTGAGAAATTAACTGCAGATGTTTTTTATTGGGGGACAGGTATTTTGTCGGCTTTTCTCGATAACGCTCCAACTTATTTAAACTTTTTAAGTGCTGCGATGGGTAAATTTGGATTGAACATTGATGTTTATCAGGATGTTCATCATTTTCAAGAACAAGACCCGATTTATTTAATGGCGATTTCAGTGGCTGCGGTGTTCTTTGGAGCCATGACGTATATTGGAAATGGTCCTAACTTCATGGTAAAATCAATTTCCGAACGTGCAGGAATTGAAGTTCCGAGTTTCATCGGTTATCTCGTGAAGTACGCTATTCCAATTTTGATTCCGATATTCACAGTTATATGGTTATTATTCTTTTATGGCAGAGGTTAATATGTATACAATTAAAGAAGCACTAGAAAAAAAGAAAGGTGGTTTGTACTACGGAAGTCGGATTATTGTGCCTTTTAAGTGTACGATATTAAAGTTGATTTATCAGTCAGAAATAATTACGGATTTTTCTCAATGCAGCAGTGAGGTGGTGGTTTGTGAAGGCGAAAACTTCACCGATATTTATATGAAAAAGCACAAATACTTAAAAGATGATATTTCAAAATATGAGAATATCAAATTAATAGCGGCTGAAAAGGGGAGTGATATTTTTGATTTCTCTACACACATCAAACTTATCCTAACATTAAATAATGATCACAAGATCAAAATCGAAGAACCAACAGACGATCAAGTTTTTATAGATTGATATGGATATAAATTCTTTCATAAATATTTTACCGATTCTTCTTATCACAGTATTAACATTAGGCGCAATTTTAATCGAAGCTTTCGTCAAAAAAAGCGAATCCATCCTGCAATGGCTTACGGTTTTAGGTACGTTTGGAATTGGTATTTACTCACTCCTAAAAATAGATGAACAGTTTTTGAATTTTTCCGGTATGCTCCATTCAGGTGGAATTACTCACATATTTTATTTTATTTTTTTGATTACCACCGGACTGATTGCTGTAATTTCAAAAAACTACTTTGAAAAGATTCAATTTCATCATGGGGAATTTTATTTGCTGCTGTTGCTCTCCGCACTGGGAATGATGGTCATGGCGGCATCACGTGATTTAATGCTGACTTTTTTAGGATTAGAATTGATGTCAATTTGTTTTTATGTTTTAGCCGGATTCAACCGAAAAAAACTTCTTAACAATGAAGCTTCATTAAAATATTTTTTGCTAGGTGCCTTTGCAACCGGCTTTCTGCTTTATGGAATTGCTCTCATTTATGGTGCTGCTAAGACTACCAATATTTCGACTATTGTTTCTTCGTTCCCTTCGCTTTTATCGAACGTGATTTTCACAGTAGGTCTGGTTTTATTTTTAATCGGGTTATCATTTAAGATCGCAGCATTTCCATTTCATATGTGGGTACCCGATGTGTACGAGGGAAGCCCTACCACAGTAACTGCCTTTATGTCGACTGCGGGCAAAACCGCGGCATTCTCTGCAATGATAGTATCGCTTTACGGTTCAACTGTAGTGCCACAAATGTTTGCTGATCTATCCTTGATGCTCGCAATTCTATCGATGCTAAGCATGCTTTTTGGAAGTATTGTCGCTTTAGCTCAAACTAATTTGAAACGAATGCTTGCTTACTCAAGTATTGCTCACGCCGGTTATATGTTAATCGGAATAGC
>JAHJVF010000153.1 GCA_018828505.1 Bacteroidota bacterium
ACTAGAAACTCTCACACTAATATCAAATAAGCTAAAAAAATTGAGTAAAGATGAATTGGTTGACATCAGTCATAATGAAAAATGCTGGATTGAAGAACACAAACAAAAAGGAATTATTAGTTATAAAAAGTATGGGTTTGAATTAAAAATTTCTTAAAAGCTGTTCAAAATCTAATACTGTATTAACAAAAGAAATCAAATAATAAGCCGTAAATTTATTTGAAGCGCAATCAATTGAAGCTGAATAATGATCTAACTCAAGAATGAAAATATTAACTTTAATTTCTTATTCAGACTTTTTCTTTTTATATATTTTTTGTTTTGGATTTATCGAATTAATAAAGTCTGGAAAACACTCGGTAATTTAATTATAATGAGCATCAGTGTCCTCACTCAAAAATTACTCGCCATAAACGAATTGAAAAAATTTCATCAAGATTTAATCGAAGACGATTTCTCGGGACTCCTTTATGCGACCTTCCTTCATCAAAAAGAAAATTGGGGAATGTTAAGCGAAGGATGGAAAGGATTTCATTCAAGTAAATACAAACATTATGATTTCGATTGGCCTGCCACTAAGGGTGTCGTTAGCCACAAGTGGTTCGGAATAAAAGCGCAGTTCAACCCGACAAGATTTATCAGTTCATCAGCAAAAGTCGATACTGAGACGATCCAAAACCGTAAATGTTTTTTGTGCTTGAACAATCTTCCCGAAGAGCAAAGAGGAGTTTTATTTGAAGATCAATTGATTGTTTTGTGTAATCCTGCTCCAATATTTAATGAGCATTTTACTATATCTCATATCGAACACAAGCCGCAATCAATCTTAACAAATATTAACTTGATGATGCGATTAACAAAAGCTACTGGTGGAGATTATTCTATCTTCTACAATGGACCAAATTGTGGCGCCTCTGCACCCGATCATTTTCATTTCCAGGCCTGCCCTGCCAACGAGTTACCTGCTGAAAATGATATTATTCATCATCCAGAAAAATTTCGAATTCTCTTTTCCGACGAGCAGTTTTCAGTTTCTGTCTCAGAGAATTACTTGCGAAATATTATTATCATAAAATCAAAAACAATTGATTCAACAGTTAAAGTTTTTAATTCTATCTATCAACTGTTGCAAGAAATTAACCGGATATCTTCAGAACCGATGATGAATTTACTCACCTTTTTGAATGAAGAGGAGTTTTATCTTGTGATATTTCCAAGAGAAAAACACCGACCGGATGTATATTTCGCCGAAGGTGAAGAGCGAATGCTCGTCAGCCCGGGCTTGGTCGATATGGCAGGAATACTCGTCACACCGCTTCAAAAAGATTTTGATAAAATGAATAATGAATTGATAGAGAAGATTTATGGAGAAGCGTCGCTCGAACAAAAAAAATTTAACACGCTTATCGACATGATTTCTAAATAAATTTTATTTTATATTTCAATAAGAATTAAAGTTGGATCGCCATGAAAATATTTCCTCTAATTTTCTCTATTTTGATTACCACAAACCTCTATTCCCAAGAAAACAATTTCATAGAGCCAATTCCTAAGCCGCAAATAATGTTGAGATCGGAAGGGCAATTTGTTTTAAATAAAGAGACAAAACTTATTTTCGAGCAATTCTCGGAACGCTCTGAATTTTTCAGAGAAGAATTGAAAAATGAAATTCAAGAAAATCTCCGTCTTAGCCTCTACCCTGAGCGAAGTCGAAGGGTCAGCCTTAACCAAACCAAAAGGAAACCAGCAAAGAATTTCATTTACTTCGGTTCGCTGACTGTGAATGAATTCGCCTGGCAGTTTAAGGAAGCAATTCGAGAGAATAATCTTCTTGAAAAAGAAGAAGCATACATTCTCTCAATCGAAAAAGACCGAATTGCAATTCTTGCGAACAATTCCAAAGGGGCGTTTTATGGATTGATGTCTTTGTTTCAGCTTCTCCAAAAGAACAACTACGGAAAAGTTTTGGTAGATGTTTGTACTGTTATTGATTTTCCAGCAATTCCGATGAGAGGAATTTCTGATGACTTTGCACGAGGGCAGGTTTCAACTCTTTGTAACTTTAAAAAGATAATTCGATTTCTTGCACGTTATAAAATGAATGTTTATCAACCGTACTTTGAGGATGCAATTGAAATAAAAAGCTATCCAGATATTGGTGCCGGCAGGGGAAGACTCACACAAAACGAAATTAAGGAACTTGTCGCCTACGGAGAAAAGTATTTTGTAGAGATCATCCCAATATTTCAAACTCTCGGTCATTGGGAGAATTTATTAATACAGCCGAATTACTATCAGCTCGCAGATTTTCCCGGTGCAGCTTCATTCGATGTTACAAATGAAAAAACTTACGAGTTCATCGAAAATTGTGTCAGAGAGCTTTCGACGCTTTTCCCGTCAAAATATTTCCACGCGGGTTTAGATGAATCCTGGGATGTCGGTTTCGGTAACAGCAAATCACTCACGGAAAAAATCGGGATTGCAGCAGTTCACGCGAATCATTATAAGCGTGTGAACGAGATAATTAAAAAGTATGGAAAAACAATGATGATGTACGGCGATATAATTCACAATCATCCGGAAATTTTCGAGATGATGCCGAAAGATATTATCGTCGTTGATTGGCGGTATGGTACACAGGATTATGAACCCTATGTTAAAAAGTACAAAGAATATGGAATTCCGTTTTATTGCTCCCCATCGGTTTCTAATTACAATCGGATATTTCCATATATAGAAAATTCTATTTTGAATATCCGGGATTTCACGAAAGTCTCGTACGATTATGGCACAATCGGATTTATTAATTCAAATTGGGGTGATAACGGTGGAGAAAATTTCAGAGAATTCAATTGGTTCGGATATGCGTTTGGTGCAGAATGCTCGTGGAATCCAATCAATGTTGATGTTGAAAAATTCAGGAAAAAATTCTTTAAAGATTTTTTCAATGGAGAAGAAAACATATTTACTGCTATC
>JAHJVF010000154.1 GCA_018828505.1 Bacteroidota bacterium
GCCGACAAGCAATAAGTTATTAGAAATAAATGTTTTATCATAAAAACTAAGCTCACTTAACCAGTATCAAACCCGCCTGCCTCCCAGCTATAAGTATGGCGGGGCAGGTGTATACAATGCTTGTCGGGGCTAACCCCGATAGTCCCGACAAGACTTCGACGAGCTCAGTCGAGTCGTCGAGACGTATCGGCCTTCGGCAATCCCGCCAAAGGCGGGACTTTCCGAAGGATCCTTCGGAAATGAACTTTTTGGGTTTAATTTGGTCCTACGACAAACCCCAAAGGACAGATTGCCGCTGATTTCAGAATTTTTAGATTGGATAGCCGACTTCAAAATAAAATTGATACGGACCAAAACTGAGCGGACGTTTCAACAGATCGTTTCTGATATAAAATCCTCTTGCAACTGAAAAATTCGCAGGTCCGATAGGAGTATCAAAAGAAAATGAAGCACCGATCCCGTGGCGAAGCTCGGAAATTTTGATCGATGAAGCACCCTGCCAAGCCGTTCCAAGATCATACCGTATTTTAAAATAGGTATCAAAAAATATTTTTAGAGGCAAGAAGAACCTATACTCGAGCGAAGCAAGAAAAATCTGTTTGCCGCGAAGATCGTTCTCCTTCAAACCGAAAAATGAGTTCTGCCCTCCAAGACGGAATTGTTCGGAGATAGGAAGCGTTTCATCCCCGAATCCGAAAACAAATTTTGGTGTAAGTGTGTGATTGGAGAAATATGTGTGAAATGCTTCGTATGAAAAAAATATTTTCGAATAGCCGATCTCCCCGCCAAAAATTTTTTGTGCTGTTTCGTAAAAGACGTTCATCAAAATTCCTTCTTTCGGGAACGGATACTTATCCTGCGAATCGAAGATTGATCCGAGACGAAATCCGACAAGATCAAATCCGCCTGCTGAATAACCAAATCCGCTTATCGAGCCGATGTTTAGTCTTTCCTTTCTCCCTTCGATATAAATGTTTCCGAGCTTTTCAACTTGAGTACCTACAACAAGACTCATCCCGTATTTCACTTCTCTGTATTCTCCAATTTGGATGCGCGACCAGCTTTGCGGCGAAATTTCCGGAGCGTCTGAATATGAAAATCGATCCATTAGATCGTAGTATGTTTTGATCTTGTACGTTATAAAAGTATTGAAAACGCGGTTGGAACGGTGCTCGAGACCGAAATATCTGTTCCGTAATCCTCCAAGAAATTGAAATCCTATCTCGGTTGCTGAACCGAAAAAATTTTCATCTCGTACATCAAGAGCCACTTGAAGATTTCTTTCGTTATCGCCGCGGACTCCGATTCGAACCAAGCCAGAAAATTTTTCCTTCACACGGAAGGTTAGATTTTTCATATCATCAATATCTGTGTAGAACGCAAAGGTGTTCTCAAATAAATTTGTCGCATTCAGATTAGTTAAGCTGCTTTTGAGAAGATTAATATCGAAAAGCTGATTTTGATTTAAACGGATTTCCCGCTGAATAACATTTTTATCGGTTTTGTAGTTGCCCAAAACTATGATACTATCGATCCTGCCTGAAGTTGTGCTGAAGCTTAATGATCCGTCGTTGTCATCGAAATTAACGTCCGTCACATCTATTAACGATAAACCCTTTGCCCTGTATTCACGGAGAAGCAAAATAAATTTTTCTGTTAGTAATTTGGTGTTGAATGGCTTTCCGATCAGCGGAACAAAAAATTTACTTTCATTGTCAAAAGATAAAATATCTTTCTCGTTAAAAAATATCTTTTGAATTTTTGGTATCGTCTGATATGAAATGTTTGCGTTAGTAAGTCCATTCTCGGTCGAAAAATTTATTTGTGCGAATTCATATTTATCCTGTACAATTCCGTAAAGGTCTTCGATAATCCGGGAAGAGGAGACCGAATCATTAAGAGAATAAGAGACTAAAAGATCGTCGAATATTTCTTCTTCTTGCGGACGATAAACTATATTTTTAACTGTAAACAAATCTTCATTCAAATTTTGAGAATGCTTTTGCTCGATGATGTTTTTTATTTTTTCGATAGCATCTTTCGCTGTGAGATAACCGATTTCAATAAGGGAATCTAATCCGGTAAAATCCGATGCCGATTGCTCTGTCGGGGGAGTGATGACAACATCCGCAAGTTCGAGCTGTTTTTCTTCAAGCTGCTTTAACGGAATGCTTACAACCTGATCGGCTAAATACCACGGAATTCTTAAATCTTCCGGTGGACGAAGAGGACTTGTTGTATTAACTGCGATGATTATGTCCGCGCCCATTTCTTTTGCAAAGCTCACAGGGATGTTCGCAACCAGACCGCCATCGGCTAATAGCAGTGTATCTCTTTCAATTGGAGAAAGAAGGAACGAAACGCTTGAGCTTGCACGCATTGCTTCAGAAAGATCACCCCCGGAAAGTACAACAGCTTTTCCGGTTATGAGATCGGTACAAACTGCTCTGAAAGGAATTAACAATTCATCAAAACTTTTTTTTGCATGAATTGGAGCCTGGATGATCGTTAGATTTAAAAAATTTGTTAATTGCTGCCCAAAACTGATTGATGTCGGGATTACCGGAGATAAGCCATCTAATCGAAGTGTTAAAATATTTCTGTCTTCGGTAATTTTTTGATCGACAAAAAGGTCTTTTCTTCTTTTCTTTTCTGTGAAGGATGTGATTTGCACCCAGTCGTCAATTGTAAAAATTGAATCAAGGTCTTTA
>JAHJVF010000155.1 GCA_018828505.1 Bacteroidota bacterium
ACAATGGCAGTAAAATATTTTTTCAAAAATCATAAAATCAATAAGGTTTTTGTTGACTTGTAAATATTTGTTTGCTTAACTTTACTAAGTTTCAAAGTCATAAGAGCTTAACAAAAAAATGTCGAATCATAAAAATATGGAGGCGAAATGAAGCGGCTGATATTGGTTTTGGTTATTCCATTTCTTTCATTTATTCCGGGGCAGATTCAAGACGAAAAAGAAGATATCCAAATTGCATTTACCAGCGCAATGAAGGGCGTTTACTGGGCACAAGAAAATGTTTCTCCGAAACGGGAAACTATGTTTAAAGATATTATAGTTAACAACAAAAAGATTTGCACTGTAAAAATTTACAAGCAAGTTGGCGGATTAAAAATAATCTCTGAAGGTTACGAAGGCTCAACGAAAGTCGAGATTACAACTTACCGCTCAACGTCCGAAAAATAAAACAGCGTTGCTAAGTCAGAAACTGACAAGCACAAATAATAACGCTGAACAGACAAACTTTGAAAAATGAGGATGTCGTCATTTGCGCTTATCAGGTTACGCTATTATTTAATAGTTAAAAATTAAAACGGTGCATTGCCTGATTGTGCTGGACTGCCTCCTTTCAATTTGTTGTATTCATCAATTGCCATTGTTTGAAGAGATTCTTTTAATTCTTTTGGGAGAATGACGTTATCGTAATATTTGTCGTCTTTCCCTTTTTCGGATGGAGCACCGACGAAAAGTCCGTTAGGACCGTTGATCAAACGAAAACCTTTTGCGACTATCCCTTCTTCGGTTTGAATGTCAAAGAAAGCTACTAATTTTGAATCGCCTTCGAAAAGGTTCATTCTGGATATTTTCATATTCTTCTCCTGAATAATGTGTTTGGTTTTATTTTGTTAGCCGAATTATCCAAATTTTGGCTATACTATTTGGTGGAAAAATAATTTTGATTTTGCTGAAAGGCAAACAAATAAGTGTAAGAAAAGTTGTTTTTTTTGTATTTATCAATAAATATATTAAATTAGCAAAAATGTTAATTATCTATAATCACTGCTGTCCCGTTAAGAAAATATATGAGTAAAAATATTTGATTTTCTTGAAAATTCAATGAGTATTTCAAAAAATGATTTCAAATCGATTTACATGATTAAGACTGTAACTATAACAATTTAAATAACTTACAGAGTAAAAAAAAATTTAGACAGGACATTTCTGATCTATAATTATTAATTATGAAAATTAATCAACTCATCTTGACGGAAAAAATTTTGCTTGCTATAGATGATATAGCAAAACTGCTGTCAATTAGCAGGGAATCGGCAAAAGTTACAGCATCTAGGTATGTTACGGCAGGTTTTTTCGTCCGCTTAAAAAGAGATCTATATATTCCCACTGAGAAGTTTAATAGATTGAAAGAAGAGGAAGTTTTTCGTATCGCCAATTTGATTCAAGTGCCATCTTATATTTCGCTTACAACAGCTTTAAGTTATTACAATATCTCTGCTCAGCAGCAGCAAAATTTTATTGAGTCAATACAAATTAAAAGAACAAAAACTGTTAAAGCTAAAAACATCGAATTCGTTTATACAAAGATTAAAAAAGAAATGTATACAGGGTTTGAGCTTCTTAATGATTTTTTTATTGCCCTTCCTGAGAAAGCAATTGCAGACGCAGTATATCTAACAGCAATGAGTAGATACAACTGTGACTTTGATGCGATTGACTTCAAGAAAGTTAAAAAAAATAAAATTGAACAATTCATAAATACAACGAACAAAAGAGTAAAAACTTTTTGGGTGCGGTTATGCAAGATTTACAGAGTTTAGAAATATTTGAAATAGAAGTTCTTGAGTTATTAAACAGCATAAAAGTTCTCGACTCTGTTTTCTTCGGCGGCGGAACGATGCTGCGGCTATGCCATAACTTGAACCGCTATTCAACAGACTTAGATTTTTGGCTGGATATAAATTCGGATTCAAGATTAATCTACTCTAAAATAAAAGAAGCGTTGTCAGGCAATTATAGAATTATAGATTCCACAAATAAAAAATATACTTTACTTTTTGAATTCCGCTCATCCAAAATTACTCGCAACTTAAAAATTGAAATCAGAAAAGAACAAAAAGACTTCGACTGGGAAAGAAAAATTGCTTTCTCGAAATTCTCAAATAAGCAAGTCGTTGTTAAAGCTTTGTCATTACACCAAATGATGGTTAATAAAACCGAAGCATTTCTTTCGAGAAAATTAATTCGAGATTGCTTTGATATAGAATTCCTTTTAATGCGTGGCGTTGAAATCATTTCTGAGAAAAGTAAACTTGAAATGATGTTAAGAATTATAGACAACTTTAAAGATAGAGATTTTAAGATAACGCTTGGCTCGGTGTTAGATGAAAAAGACAGAAAATTTTATGCGGAGAATAAGTTCATGTTTTTACAAGAAGAGATAAAAAGAAAGTTGCAATAGGGGAAGTCTATACTATTTGCAAAATTCAACCTAAATATTTCGTCTGTTGGATATCAGAATCCGTTTTATAACGTCTTTACTTATTTTTCAACGATCTCTTTTAATCGTGGAAATCTTGTTAATATCGTTTCGGGAACATTGATTTTTGCTTGCTCGCTCAACATGTGCATCAGTTCAAAAGCGTTTGCCACGGCATCACCTTGCGGGTGATTGTTCATAATAACGTAAACTTCTTTCATCTTATCGTAAACCTCTTTTATCTTTTGTGAAATTTCAATGAGTTCGCCGGGAGAGTAGAGATATTTATAACGTTCGCTTGCTTGTTCATAACTCTGCTCCTTCCCAAAGTTTGCGATCGATTTCTTCCACGCATCAACGTTTCTGCCGTGAAAACGAATGTAAGCTTTATCGTTTGTTACGATTGGCTCAAACGGAATTGATTGCCCGACCCGCCTGCCGCATATAATCTTAATGGGCGGGCAGGTCTGAGGCTGATCTATTGTACAAAATGTAACATTCAGCGATTTGAAAAACTCGTGTGCGGTTTTGTTGTTCCACGATGAATGACGCATTTCAACGAATTGAGTGTACTGTTTGAAAGTTTTGTTCAGATTTTGCACATACTCAGCGGTTGAATTGTTGAAAGAAAAAGAGTAGGGGAATTGAATCAAAATCCCTCCAAGCCGTTCTGCTTTTGCAAGTATGTCGAGATTATCTTGAACTATTTTGATGCTTTGATTATTAAACTTTCTAAGATGAGTAAAATCTTTATGCAGCTTTACGGTAAAAAGGAAATCTTCGACGTTCTCAGTTTTTCTCACCCAGCCGCGCACTGTAGAGAGAGAAGTATACGCATAATAAGTCGAGTTGACTTCAACACAATTGAAGTATTGAGAATAAAATTTCAGCCAGTCTGCCGAAGGCATTCCGGTTTGTTTTTGGTGGTTAAACTTGCCGTAGGCAGACCAATCGTAGTCCTTTGATTGTGTTTGCGAATAAAACGGGCCAACCCAATCTTTGTACGACCAACCGGCGGTACCAATGTGTAAAGGCGGAGAAGTCCGCCAGGGCGGATAAATATGAAGTTTTGGCATAATTATTTCAAAGTATTATTTTGATTATACATAGCATATTTGCTATATTATTTTCGTGACATTTGAAGTCAAATTTTATAAAAGAAACAATAAAAATCCAATAATGGATTTTATTCTTGCATTGGATGATGAAGAATTACAATTAACTATTTTTGCGGTATTCAAAAGATTAGAACTAGATCCATTTTCACTTGGTTCTATGTCGAAGAAAATTGAAGGGGTAAAAAACTTATTTGAGCTTAGAATAAAAAGCAAGAATAAAAATGTTAGAATCTTTTATTGTTTTAAGAAGAACAGGGTAATAATCTTACTGCATGGTTTTGTGAAGAAATCTCAAAAGATACCATTAAAAGAATTAAAATTAGCAATAGTCAGAAAGGAAGAGGTTGAAAATGAGTGATGTAAAAGAGTTAGAGAAAAGACTAAAGAAAAAGATCAAAAATTTTGATAAAAAATACAATTTAGCAGAAGCAAAATTAGGAGCGGCTATCCAAATAGCTAATGAAAGAGAAAAAGTCGGCATCACGCAGGCGGATTTAGCCAAAAGATTAAACACCACGCAATCGGTAATTTCGCGGATCGAAAGTGGGAAACAAAATCTGTCATTAGACATGTTACAAAAAATCGCCGAAGCTTTAGGAAAAAGAAAAGTTTCAGTTGAGTTCAAGTAAAAATATGCCGATCAACCGGCTGTTCCGATCCGCAAAGGCGGAGAAGTCCGCCAGGGCGGATAAATGTGAAGTTTTGGCATAGTATATGAAAAATTAAAAGTTAGGAAGCCGTAAAGATTTTATAGTTAGAGTTCTTTATGGATTTTTTCAATCAAAGGTTTTACTTGCGGAATGTCGGTCTTGATTGTTTCCCAGACAACTTCTGGATCAACACCAAAGTAATCGTGAATTAGTTTATCTCTCATGCCGGCGATCTGTAGCCAAGGAATTTTGTCATGCTTATTTTTAATTGTCTTAGGCAGTTTCTTAACTGCTTCACCTATTATTTCTAATGCTCTGATTACAGCGTAAAATGTTTTGTCGTCATTTTCAAAATCATCAAAGTTCATATCTTTTGTGAAGGATTCAATCTTGTTCATCGAATCTAAAATATCAGACAGACGATCCTCGGACAGATGATCCTTAAACTCTCTTTTCACAAGTATACTACCTCGCTCAGAATGTGCTCGCCAATTTTAGGCTTAAGGGCACTCTTCATAACTAAATCAACCTTCACACCCAAAATTTCTGTTAAGTAATCCTCCAACTCGATGAATTTGAAAAAGCCTGGAGCTTTATTGAACTCGACAAGTATATCCAAATCCGAATTTCTTTTTTGGTTGTTATGAAGATATGAACCAAATATTCCTATATCTCTAACGCCATATCTCAATTTAATTTCAGCTTCGTGTTGCTTGAGGATAGCTTTTATTTCTTCTAATGATTTCATGTTAGAATTGATTTTTCTATTTATAATCTAAATAAAATTATTTTTACTTAAAAGAGAAGGGTAAAAATCTTTTGACTGTGTTTGCGGATAAAACGAACTAACCCAATCTTTATATGATCCACCATAGGTGGACAAGCCAGCCCACCAAAGGCGGGTAAACCGGCGGTGCCGATATTTAGTTTAGACATGATGAGAATTTTGTTGTGTCATAACCACTTAAAAAATTATACTCTTATGTAAAAATCATTCTGCAGAGATAATATTCTTCGTAAATTTGCTTTCAAAAGACATCACCTCTTTTATGCAGCTATTAAGGGAAGAAACGATAAATCTCTTTGCGGTGTAGAACCCGCTCAAATACTATTGTGTCATTCTCCATTTTGATGCCAACCCGGTAGGAACCAAAACGTATTTTGAAAAATGATGAGTAGTTTCTAAGAGGTTCAACTTTATTAGAATCATAAATAGATTTCATGCTGGGGAGTTCTTCGAATACAAATTTTTCAATTGGGGTTCTAATTCTTTGGGGAACTAAGGCAAGCTCTTTCAAAAACTTTTTACGATACTCAACTTTCAGTTTGCCTTCTCCAAAGCTTGGTAGTATTTCTTGGCTTCATCAAGATTTAACTTCTTATCATTCTCGTTTTCTTTCATTAGCTGAACTAGTGCAAAGTTTTCGAGTATTTCCTCTATCTTCTGAAAAGTTTCAATATCAATCTGAATTGCCACTTTTTGGTTGTGTTCGTCAATGACATACTTCCCATTTATCAATTCCATCTTCGTATTCTCCTTTTTTTACGTGGTTCAATCTAAAGAAAATTTTTTCTATTTGAAAGAGTTCAGCCAACTTTGTCATAGTGATGTGAAAAAACTAAAATCTTTAGATTGAGTTTAAAAATAAAATGATCCAATCCAATCTTTGTACGCCTGCGGCGGGCTGCCGAGCGTCATTTTGTCCGCCAGAGCGGATAAATGTGAAGTTTTGGTAAAGTCTTTGAGCTTACCGACATAGATTTTTATAAAAGTCTATTGAACGCATTTTCATGTTTCAGCAGCCACTCTTTTCTCCATAAACCGCCGGCGTAACCGGTGAGTTTTCCGTTACTGCCGATTACACGATGACACGGAATGATTATAGCAATTTTATTTTTCCCGTTTGCCGCACCAACCGCACGAATTGCTTTTACATCACCGATTGATTTTGCAAGTTCCATGTAACTGACCGTCCTGCCAAATGGAATTTTCAGTAATTTATTCCAAACTATTTTTTGAAATTCTGTTCCTTCGGGATTTAACTTTACCGTGAATTCTTTTCGTTCGCCCTTGAAGTATTCATCGAATTGAAGTACACATTCATCTAAAATCGGGTGAGATTGCGAATCCTTTGGAGCTTGTTCATCAACAAAATCTACTGAACGAATTCCGTTTTCACTGCCTGTGATTTTAATCATTCCAATTGGAGAATTGTAATATGCGCTATGAAAGTTTTCTGTCTGGATGTAATCAACAGACATATTTATTATCCTTTCTTCCTCATACTTCTGTAAACTCCAACCACCGCACCAATCCACCGAATTTATCAATCTTAGTTGAGGCGGAAATTTTTCGTAATCAAGTTTTATTTTAATTGGTTTGTAAGTTTTAGTGATGGATGAATCTCTGTTAATTATAAATAATTACAGAGTCTTTTGTCAATTCAATGAACGAACGAGTCTCAAATAGGTTGGCTAATTCATTTAACTTCTTTATCTGGAGTTGAATTTTTCAGTGGGAGGTCTAATGTGTGTATAGAATCAAAGTTTCTGCTTTGCAGATATAAGGAAATTTCTTTAGGGAGTTGAGCATCAACGAGAAATTTCATATTGCAATTTTGTTGATGCTTTTAACCTGACTTAATTTAGTTGCGTACTGCAGGCAAGCTAAGATATCGTCCCTTTCAAGATCCTCGTAGTCAGCTAAAATTTGTTCCGTAGTCATACCGGAACTTAAAAGTTCGAGTATCATTTCTACTGGATATCTCAGATTCCTGATTACGGGCTTTCCGTGACAAATCTCTTGATCTATAGTGATCCTGTTTAGAAGATTTTTCTCCATAATTACATTTCCTTTTTGTGAAATAATAAAAACATATTAGTACCTTATCAGTAAAATCTTAATCATTTATGGCAAAATATTTAAGGTTTAGTTTTTAGTTAATGGTTTTACCTGCCCGCCATGTTGATAGCGAAGAGGCAGGCGGGGTGGTTATTTAGTTTATTTGTTTTTATGATTACTCTTTTCAAGTTCGTTCAAGTTAAGAAATCGGATATAAGCGTACGTGCCTTTCAAAAGTATTGTATACCTATCGGCAATACCTTTTGCAACATCTTCAGGAATAAATTTTTTCCTTGCCGACCTGCCCGCCAAACTATCCGTCAGCTGACGGACAGATTTTCGCTGATAATAAGGAAGTTTTTAGAAGTCCACTTTAAATATTACTATTAAGTCCAACACTTGCAATATTGTGTTCTTATTATTTTGTGGCGCAATGATTTTGAATTTATCGTAATTGTGTTTTAGCGAGATCATTTTGATAATAAAGTCAAGAATTCTTTTTTGAATTTCTGTTGTTTGTTTTGCCGTGTGAAAGCCTCCTTTTGAAGATGTAATTTGATGCCTATAAACTGTCAAGATGTAACAGCGGCAACTTGTTAGCAGATACGTATAGAAATGATAATCAAGAGGTAATAGCTAAAGATTTTAGGGGTATAGAATCAGATTCGAGCTTTTGTAGATTGACAACTTTGCTCGCATTGTCAATATCAATTCCCACTATTGTACCCGTTTCATCAAAATCTATAACAACTCCGTCAGATACTTCTTTAGAATCAACGCTCTTTTTTTCAGATAAATCTATATAAAGAGAGTCTGTTTCCGGATAATAATTTAACTTCATTATTGTTTGTACTCCTTAAAATTTCTGTCAGGGAAAGCATTATGAACTGTTTCGCCATCTTCCAGTGTAACTACTCGTAAATATTTTCCTATTTCACTAACGTAACCCCAGAATCTAATTCTTTCTTCAGATTGAATTTCCTTTTTAAGAGGATTTCTTAAAATTTTTTCAATCCATTCTTCCTTGAGGTATGATCTTTTTACCAAGACCTGTTCACGGAAATAACGAGTAGTTTTCACACACAGAAGATAAGATTTTTGCCATAAACTTTAAACTATCAAGATGAACAGATTTATTCATAAGGGGACTTCTAAAAACCATTATTAGAAAGAATAGCACACAAATCCGTTAGCTAACGGACACAGATCCGTCTCCGTCATCCGACGGAGACGGATGACGGACAGATTTTCACAGATGATAAGGAAGTTTTTAGAAGTACCCATATGTTAATAGTTTAAAGAAGTAACTTGTAACACTACAAACAAAAATAATCCCGAATACATTACCCTTCTTCCTCATACTTCTATAAACTCAAACAGGCGAAACAAAGTAGGGAGCGGTTATGTATATGGCATTCTTATCGTGTGAATTTAGCATTTTTCGTTTTAGCTATTTTCTTAATTCATATCTAACAATGTCAAATCCGCCGTACTCGCTTCTTTCCAATTCGAAGCGAAAACGGAAAAGCTTTTCGATAATGTTTGAACCTGCCACGGCGGGTTTGGATCCGCGAGCGGAATGTCCCATTTTATATCGGAGTTTCAAGTCCACATCCACAAGATTTTTTTCGCCAAAGTCAAAATCAATAAAGTTTATTTCTCTTTCCTCTACTTTTTTTATGCCTGAAGGTAACCCGAAAAATAGTGAGCGTGATTTGGTAATGAAATCGTCAAGAGATATTGGCGTTCCATCTGAATCCATTAGCTTTTCTTTAGATATCCATCCGCCTTGGCGGATTAGAAAATCTTTTTTAGCGTTGTTTAATATTCCTAACAAAAAATCTTCGATTGATTGTTTGGCATCAAGCTTATTACTTGGATGAAATTCTTCGTAAATGTAATTGGTTGTCATTCCTTCAATTTGAATGAATGTGGTTTCGTGTTGTGGAAGTTCTTCTGTTAAAAAGCGGTAGAAATCTTCTTCGGTTACTTCGTCTAATGCATCAATATTGATCTGATGCTGATTATATATTTCTAAAACCTTATCGATCTCACCGGAGAGTTCTTCCGGTTTTATTTCTTCTAATTTTTTGAAATGTGGATTGCCTAATATTTCAATTACTTTTTTGGTTTCTGCATTTTCCCATTGCTCTTCAAATTTTTTAATGTTGTCGAGGAACTGGCTTTCTATTTCAGGCGGAGTCTCCTCGTTTACCTTGTGGTAATCGGCCCCGTATTTTTCTTCAAGCTCTTTACGCTTTTTCTTGTTCTGTTCGTTCAGATAAAAATTGTGAGAATCTTCTGAGTAGTCCATATTAATTTGTTACCTTTCCCAAAATGTCCGATCCGTAGGGTTTCTTTGGCGAAGCCATTCCTTCGGAACAGAAAGGACTCATTTGGAAGATTTGTTCGTAAATACATCCTTTAATGCGTTTCCTAACATTGGCCCGCGCAAATCAGCCGATGTTTTTATAATTATGCCTTTTTCGTTTATTAAGAAAAGACTTGGCCATGAATTGATTTTATATAGTTTGTGAATTCTTTGTTCGTCATCATCAAGTACTTGTGGCCAGATCATTTCTTTATTTTGCGTAAACTCTTGTAACTTGTTTTTATCGAGCTTCTTAATAAAAGCATCGCTGCTTATGCTGATCATCTCGAAGTTTTTATTCTTAAACTCATCGTGAATTTTTCTTAAGGTTGGAATTTCTGCAACACAAGGAGCGCACCAAGTTCCCCAAAAATCGAGCAAAATGACCTTACCTTTGTAATCGGAAAGTTTTGTTTTTTTTCCATCGAGAGTTTCAAATTCAAAGTCAGGTGCTGGCTTGTTCAGAAATTCTTCTGCGGATTTATTTAGATTTTTTTGTTGAATTTTGATTTGTTCACTTATCTGCTGTTCGCCTTTATAGATTTTATTTACTTCTTCGGTTCTTTTTTCTTCGGGAATTTTTGCGATTATTCCGTTGTATTTATTTCTTATAGACATCCATTCCATAGCTGTATTCGATAATAGTGATGTTAAAGTTCTGCCGTAGTTGTAGTATATAACCACCTCACAGTTGCTAAGCGAATCGTTTTCGCTATACTTATTTCGTAAAGCCAAGAGCTGATCTTCAAATTCCTTTTTGTATAAGGCAAGAGTATCAAACGAACCTGTAAGTGAAAATTTTAATTTCCAGTATGAAGAATACGCCCAGAAACTGTTAGGATTATTTTCAATTTCTTTAGTAAGTTTTTTGAGTTGTTCTGACGTTGATAAGCCTTGTGTAAAAGCAGTCGTACTCAAAACTATCATGAATATTATAATCATGCTTTTCATGTATCGCCTTATAGGTTTTAAGTGAGGTTTATTTTTATGATTATTTTTCTACCAAAATAGCTTCTTTAACTACAGCGATTCTTTGTAATTACGGATTGTCCATTCAGATACTTGATGCAACTATTGGTATCAAGCAAATATGTCATTGAATAGTCTCTCTGACTTCATACTTGCCCTGTTCACCGCGGGTGATAGGATCATCAGCCAACCATACGTTTGTTTGATAAACTCGTTCCAGCTTAGCTTATCATAATTTCCCGGTGAGCTACTTGTTTCAAGAGCTTTTACAACTTTGTATAACAAATCTAAGTGTTGGTCAGGTACATTATCAATTTCCGATTTAATAATTTGTTTTGTAATCATTTTATTCCCTCGTTATTTCTTATTTCAACTAAAAATTACCCAACTATTTTTCAACAATCAAGCCCGCATAGTCGGGGGATGAATTGCTAATTGGAATGGACAATGTAGAATTGACGAGACTACTAAAAATCAAAATTCAGATATGTGATTTTTTTAATTCGTCTCATAGACAATTGACAATCCCCGATTCCGCAACCTGTGGTGAGTCCGCCGCGGCGGATCGAACCATTCCGCATTTAACATTACCCTTTTTCCTCAGACTTCTATCAGAAGACCTTTCTTCTTTATTACACTTTTTACAAAAGGAGAGTTTTCAAAATCGGTAGGAGTGAACGGGTGAGTTTCTATTCGCGGTTCAATTTTAACGACTAACGGAATAAGAGTTTTGTTGTCTTCTAATCTAAATCCAACAAAGTTTTCAGAAACAATAGCAATATCAATATCAGACCATTCTAAATCAGCATTATCGCCGTTTGCAAAAGAACCAAAGAGATACATGGCTTGAACTTTTATATTGTGATCTCTTAAAGCTCTTGCTAATTCTTTTGCCTTTTCTATTGCGTATTGTTTATTGTATCTAATGTCCATTGTCTTAGTTTGTTTATTCTATTTAATTCGGTGCTTACAAAATCGAATGTACACTTCTTGTAAAAGTTGTCTTTGTATTCAGGATATCTTGCTTGTAAGTTATATTCGTTTACCAGTTTTAGTTCTTCGATATTCTCATCGGTTAATTTCATTCCACTCTTTGAGGCAAGCAAATACAAATCGTGCTTATAAGGGGGAACATCTCCAAGCTTTTTGATATAAAGAGCTTTGAGAAATTTTTCAAGACTAAGGTGAGCAATAAAAAGAGCAAAATGTTTCCGCTCATTTTTCTGACAGATTTCGTTAGCAGAAATCCAATCTTCTTCGGAGCTATCAAGCCAATATTTTATGTGCTCTTCTTTATTCATCATACTCTATTCTAAATATTATGATTAAATTCAACACTTTCAATATCGTTTTCTTATTATCCTTTCTTTCTCGTGTTTCTATCAGAATTCCCTTTCTCTTTATTTCGCTTTTTGCTAAAGGAGAGCCAATGCGAATGTTCCGAAGGAACGGCTACGTCGCACCACTACGCGGAAAGAATATCCTTTACGCCGCTTCACTTTTAAGACTGACAGAAATGGGTTCTCTGCCTTTTAAGTCACTAACTTTTAAGATTGAAAAGCCTATGATATTACCCGCTTCGTCAACTTTTTCCATTACAGAATCATTTTCTGTCTCTTTGAAGTAACCGGACTTTTTCTCAAAAATTACTTCAAGATAATCTCCTTCTTTGTCGTACCAGACTTTTATTTCTTTTCTCATAATAGCCCTTCTTTCTTCATGCAATGTTTACGAAGTCGATTTACTTTCCATGTATAGCGTATCGGGACATAAATCTTGCCCGTTTTGCCATTGAATACTGCCAAGAAATGGTTTAACGGAATTAAATAAATTTACGTCGATTAACTCTTTGAATATTCCGATTCCCAAGTATGGTTTCACATCAAAAATTTTTACTTCTCCGTTAGTGAAAGTTAGAATTAATTTGTAGTTATCTTTGGGCTTGACATTTTTTACACGTGGGTTCATTTTATTTTATTCCTATTTCAATGGATCAATCTTAAAAACGGGCTGCCCGGTTGTTGCAAGTTCCCAATCTGCCATTAACTCGTCTTTGTGAATTTCGATCCATGCAAGAACAAGTTTCATTTTATTTGGTTTCATTTCTCCTTCAAGTATTTCACCGTCTGGAATTTTCACAACCGCCTCTTGCTCTTGGTATTTAACGTGAATATGAGGCTCGTTATGCTTTTTCTTATCTAAATAATACATCGAAATAATAATTCCGTAGAACATTGAAATTATTGCCATGGGATAAAACCTTGTTATATCTTACCCTAACAAAATATCACCTTGTGAGATTATAATCAACTTGTTAACACTGCCGCTACTCGGCCAAATTATTCCGTCTTCTTCCTCATACTTCTGTAAATCCCAACTACAGCACCAATCCACCGAATTTATCAATCTTAGTTGAGGCGGACAGGCGATTTTGAATTTTTCATAGTTGTGTTTTACTTCAATTGGTTTGTACTGTTATATTTTTATCAGAGGGGACTTCTTTTCTATTTCACTTTTAGCAAAAGGAGAGTTTTCAAAATCTGAAAGATCAATAAAAGTCATGCAGGTTGATCTTCTTCTTTGTCTAATTTTTTAGTTGCGTCTGCTTTATGAAATTTCAGTTTATAATTCTTTTCTGTATCTAATACAATTTGATGAACGGTTTCAAAATATTTCTCAAGATCATATTCCGCTTTTTCGTTCAATAAAATTTGTGTTTTATACTTAATGTCTAGTAATTCACTTTGTATCATAGTTGTTGCTCCGTAAATAATTCTAATGGAGTAATTATATCCGGGACCGGCAGATTCAGTTTATTATTTAGTATTCTAACGTGTTGTCTCTTATTTGCATTGGCCAAATGATTGCAATTCCAGGTTAACAAAAAATCAATTTTATAATATGAAGCATATGCTAAATGGATTGCATCTCCTTTTAATTGCTTCGGCATTAAGAAATTGCTTAAATATACTTGAGCGATATCAACGACATTTCTATCAAAAGGTAACACTTGTATTTTCGAGATGAATTCCAATATTTCTCTCTTGTTTGGGTAAGCTCCGTAACTAAGTCCTTCGATTTATAAATTCGGTGACGAATTTATTCCCTCAGGACTTAGTGCTGAGGGATCACTTTTCATTGCAACTACATGCACAAATACGTAACCGTAATTGCGAATCGAAGCACTAAGCTCGGCTATTGTTTCTTCTGAAATCCAAATATCAAAATTTTTACTTTCTTCGCTCCACCACTTTTGAAGATAACTCCCTTTTGAGTAATCCTAATGTATTCCTTTAGACTTTCTCTTTTGTCAAATAGATAGCTTGGAATTGTACTATCAAGGTAAACGGTTTTTATCATGTGTTTTATTGAAAGTTCATACTTATTTCACCTAAAAATTACCTAACTAATTTCTAACAATCAACATGAATCACTAATGCAGTAATCTTTTTGAATGGACAATTGACAATTCCGCAATCCGCAACCTGTGGTGAGTCCGCCGCGGCGGATCGAACCATTCCGCATTTAACATTACCCTTTTTCCTCAGACTTCTATCAGAAGACCTTTCTTCTTTATTACACTTTTTACAAAAGGAGAGTTTTCATCCAGCGCTTGATCTGTTTACTCTTAAAAGTTTTCCTTTTAGGGATTTTTCATTTTTAATTGTGTCGATTATTCTGTTTGCTAATGCAGTGAAGTTTGGATCGTAGTTGCAAACAATTATACCTTCGTGGTTCGAGCTTTTGTTGTGTAGTTGAATGAAGTGTCGTCGGTTAAAAGTTATGAGAGTTCTTTTTCGTTCGGTAGAAAATTTTAGCACTTCCTCATCAGAGATTGATTGTTCTGTCTTGCCTGCTTCTTGAACAGTCAAAATATCAAACCCATGTTTCCTTAGTTCTAATACAACAGGTAAAGGAAAATTTTCGTTTGCATATAGTTTTATCATCTATGCGTTTTCGTTTTGCTGGATTTGTTTATCAATCTCATTTTTATGCGAGCGGTAATATGCCCACGCATTTACTAAATCTTCGGCGCGTAAAGTGGGATATGCTTTTAACAAATCTGCTTCGCTTGTACCTAACTTTTGGGCCTGGACTAATAGCCATACAGGGATTCTTGTGCGAACAATGCATGACTCGCCGCCGCAAACTCCTTGAGTAGTATCTATTCCAGGGAACGAATTACCTAAATCATGAACAACGTGTTGTAATAAGCGGGCTTTTTCTCCGCGGGTCATTTTGTTCAGCAGATCGTCTATTATTGAAGTGTTTTGCATTTTTACAACTGTAATTTCTATCAAAATTTATCCAATTAACTTCCAACAGTCAAGCCTGCGCCGTCGTAGATTAGCTACTACTGCGTTGATCTTTTTGAATGGACAATTGCTAACCCCGCACTCCGAATTTATGGTGAGTCCGCCGCGGCGGATCGAACCATCCGAATTCCGCATTTGACATTATCCTTTCTTCCTCATACTTCTATAAACGCCAACTACCGCACCAACAATTTTGAATTTTTCGTAGTTGTGTTTTACTTCAATTGGTTTGAATGCTTTATTTTCGGATTTCAACATTATTGTTCCGTTCTGCCGGAAATATCTTTTTACAACCGCAGAGTCATCAAGCACTGCAACGACGATTTGTCCGGTTGTAATTTCGGCATTTGGGTTTACGATCACAACATCTCCGCTGAAGATATAAGCATCTTTTAAACTGTCGCCTTTGACTTTCAGCAGGAAAGAGTCTTTAGGCATGCGGACAATTGTGGGAAGATCGACTGTATCAATAGCATCGGGATAGATCATAAGCGGATTACCTGCAGCAACTTCTCCAAGCACAGGCCGTGGAATAAAAAACTTATCCGAAAGCGTCAGTTCAATTCCGCGTGCAAGCTTTGAATTGCGTTTAATGAATCCTTTTTGTTCAAGTGCTTGAAGATGCTGTTGAACTGTCGAGCGATTTTTGTACTTGAACTTTTGAGCAATCTCGGCAAGCGTTGGGGGAATTTGCCTTGCCGTCATCATTTCGATTATGAAATCGAGAATTCTTTTTTGTATTTCAGTTATTTGTTTGGACATGTAAACCTCTTAGGAATGTATAATTTATAATGTATAATGAAGAATGAGATTTTTTTAGAAGTTAGAAAGGGAGACTAAAATTAATTAGAGTATTTTTTTCTCTGTGGAATTGGGAGTGCGCTGAATTTGGATTGGAAATTTTCTAATTGTGCGGTTCTTATATGTACTTCACATTTTTTTCAACCTTTCTATTTCGTTTTTGATTTCGTCAATAATTTCTTTATTAACGGTCGTGAGAAAGCATGTATAGAGTATCTAAGTTATTTCCGCTACACTAATATTTATTCTGATCTAAGGCGCTCGATTTCAGTTTTGATTTGATCCAACACCTCAGCGTTGCTTATTTCGCCATCAAGACTGAAAACAATGAAGACCTTTCCGCCAAAGCGCTCAGTAAAGTCATCAAAACTTGCTTTCATTCTTTCTGTAACAGAGTAATTGCCAAAATTTGCTTTGACAGTAATCGGCTTAATCTGAATACCAAATGCTTTGTTGCCTACCCACCCAAGATAATCGATGTCAGCACATAAGTCAGCATCGTGTTCGGCTTCAAAAGTTTCCAAGTTGATTCCAGGAAAAAAATTTCTAATTATTGGGATTATTGGCATTAGTATTAGTCAATATATTTAAAACTTAAATTCATTCTGCTTTTTTTCAACATCAAATCCATACTAAAAATATTATTGACATCAACACCTAATGGAGTAAAGATAAGACGATCGTAATTTGTTGTTGATTTAATCCTTTCTATTAACCCCAGTTCTTCGCAGTAATTACAACACCAATTTAAAAATTGCTGCATAGTTTGATAGCTGTATGAAACTTTAAATAATCCTCTCGTTATCTCTAATTTGTCTTGGTCAAAAGGAAACCGTTTAGGCAGCCAATCTCCATTTGTTACTTCCAAAAATCTTAGGAACCAACAGATATTCATTTTATGAATCTTGTTGTCCCAATTTCCATTGGTTAATATTTTTAGCAATAATCTTCTTTGTTCATTTGTTAAATCTATAGATGAAACATTGTTAGTTTGATAAACATAGGGACTGAAATTTTCTATATACTCCTTTCCATTTTTAGTTAAATAATAAAAATCCTTTTTTTCTTCAATCATTTCAAGGTCTAAAGCCAATCTTTTATAACAGTTAAAATTTGTTATTCCAGTAAAAAAAGAAAATATTTCTACAAAAGATAGTTTGTCCTTTTGCAAATCCTTAAACGGTTTCAGAATCTTATTTAACCATCTTAGAAAGCAAATGGTATAGTTTTTAGGGTTAGGAAGTGCTAATCCAACATTTAAACTTAATCGTTGAATTGTCGCAGAATAAAGTTGTTTGGCAGAATTTAGAGAGTATGAGCGGATGATAATATCATTTTCTTTTCCAAACTTTTCAATTTTTCCAATATTATTTTTTGAAGTTTCTTCAGCAAAAAGAATACAATATTTGGTATTATCCACAAATTTAATATTACGATAATTCAAAACTTGATTAAAACAGTAATTCAATTTATCGGATGAATTCAAAATTGTTTCTAACTCTACAATCAAATGCTGATGCCTATTGTTTTCCAAAACAAAATCTATCCTGCCAAAATCAGTTGTAATTTCTTGTCCGATCTTTTTTGCGATTGGAAAATTTAAACATTCAGAAAGGTATGCCTTATTATTTAATAACGTCCAC
>JAHJVF010000156.1 GCA_018828505.1 Bacteroidota bacterium
TATCAGGAAAGTATTGCACTCCGAATAATGAATCCTCAATCAGAGCAATATAAAATACTCGTTATTGACGATAGACCCGACAATGTCTATTACCTGCAATCAAGATTACAGCATGAAAACTTTCAAGTTCTGACAGCTTTTTCCGGAAAAGATGGGATTGAAAAAGCTCGAAGCGACAAACCGGACTTGATCCTTCTCGATATCATGATGCCCGAAATGAATGGATTTGAGGTATGTAAAGTATTATGTGAAGATGCAAGTACCTCGCTTATACCTATAATATTGGTCACCGCAAAAGTCGATGCTAAAGATGTTGAAGAAGGCTTGAAGGTCGGGGCATTCGATTATATAAAAAAACCATTCGATAAAATTGAGTTGATCGCTCGAATAAATTCTGCCATAAGATTTGCAGAATATCGAAAAAAGGCGATACGTAATGAAAAGTCGCAGATATTTGAAGCAACTGTCGTAACCGCGAATCATGAAATAAAGCAGCCCCTTACACTTATGACTTTAGCATTAAATGCGATAAAACGTGAATTAACAAAGAAAGATTTCAGCAAAAAGGCCATTGAAGATAAAATCGCTTTTCTCGATGATGGAATTACAAATATCACGGCAATTCTAAATAATCTTAATGCACTTAAAAATCCCGCCACTTCATCTTATGACAGAGAAATTAAGATGATAGATTTTAAGGATCTAAAAAAAGTAGGGAATTAAACCAACTTTAGTTAGGCGAGAACGGTATCAATTAACTTTAATAAATTTTCAAATTCGTAGGGCTTTTCGATTATTTGGTCTACTCCAAGAGTTTTCAGATTTGAAATAATCTCTTCCTCTGCTACGCCGGTTGCGATAAATATTGGAAAAAGTTTTCGAAAATCTTTTATTTCGTTCAAAATTTCGTTACCGTTCATGTCTTTTAAATAATAATCAAGAATCACTAGACTAATTTGGCTTTTTTCAGCATGAATAATGTCAATTGCCGCTCGCCCTGAAGAAGCTTCTAAAACTTCATAACCTTGAATCTTCAGCATTTCAGATAGGAGATTTCTTATAGTATCCTCGTCATCAACTAGAAGAATTGTCCCAGATTTTTTTTGGTTCTCTTTATCCGATTCTGAAAATCTTTTCTGAGTGGAATGTAAATAAGGCAAAAAGATGTTGAATGTTGTTCCTTTGTTCAGTTCACTATCAACAATAAAAAAACCGCCATGCGTATTTACAATATTATATGCGACAAACAAACCCAGCCCCGTTCCCTTTGAACTACTTTTAGTTGTAAAATACGGATCGAAAATCTTTTTAATATTCTCTTTTGTTATGCCAGCACCTGTATCTGAAAATGTAATTTGTAAGAATTTACCAGGTTTATAATTTGCGTTCTGATTGCAATCATTTTGCGTGAATTCACGACACATTGTAGATAATTTTAGCGTACCGCCCTTGCTTATCGCATCCCTCGCATTTAAAGCAATGTTGACAAGAACCTGATGCAGCTGTGAATAATCGGCTTCGAGTTGGGGAAGATCACCTGGAATGACTATCTCCAATTTTATTTTCTTTGGTACTACTTGTTTAATAAATTCAGATACTTCGCTTAATAATTTAGTGGCGGAAAAAATACTTTTTTGTGGAACTGTTGGCTTGCCAACATTTAGTAAATTCTTCGCAAGCGTTGAACCGCGGTCCAGAAGAGTTTCAACATTAGAGATGTATTCAATATGTTTTTCATTTTTACTTTTCTGCTTCAGTAATCCGATGGCACCTCGTATTCCTGTGAGAATATTATTAAAGTCGTGAACGACGCCGCTTAATAAAGCAGAAGCGGTTTCAAATTTCTGGGTCTGTCTTAGTTTATCCTCTAACGATTCCTGGAATTTCTTTCTTTCAAAATGATTTAATACAAATGAATAAATTGAAATAAATGAATTTACAGCGTCTACAGTATTTTTAAAAAATTCATATCTCGGCCCGGCAATTATTAATAATCCCACAATGTGTTTCTTTAAAATACAGGGAGTAGCAATAACTTCTTCTGCGTTTAAGATTCTCTTTATCGTAAGTGCAAGCTCCTTATCATCATCAAGTTGAGAAATAAAATTCGAATTATTTAACGATATCCATTCAATTATTTTTCTTAGCTGTTCGTTAAAATGAGTGCTGCTAATTAATTCAAGATGTGAGTCATGTGAATAAATTGAAGAAACCTTAATCGTATCTCCTGCAGCTGCTGCAAGTATTCCGACATTACTCTCAGTTATGTTAACGCACCTTGAAAGAATTTCATTTTCGAGTGTAGTTAATTCAGCACCGCTCAATAATAGCGAAGAGATCTCTCGTAAATCCCTCTGTAGGCGAGCATTGAGATGATTGAGCTTCTCGGAATTTCTCCTCGAAGTAATATCACGCGAAATGTAGATCAGTCCCAATGGTGTATCAGTAACATCACTTAATAAAGAGACATTCCCTTCCATCCACATTTTCGATCCATCGGCTTTAAATTCTTCGCGTAAATAATAATAAGTACGGTACACCTCCAATTCTTTGGTCATTTGAAGGATCACTTCGGTATCAGGTTCCGGGTAAAGATGAAAATCTGTGTTTATTACTTTATCGACGATCTCGCTGGATGATCTCCCATAAATTTTCTCAGCACCTTTATTCCAGAAAATAACACGATTATTGAAATCGGTTGTGTAAATAGCATCTTCAACGTTATCGAGCAGATCGAGCTGCGATAAATATTTCTCTAAAACTGTTTTTCTCTCAGTAATTTCCTCAAGAAGAACTACTGCTGAAGATTCCGAGGTTTGTTTATCACAGGTGGGATATGCAGTTGCTAAAAACCAACGATTATTTATCGGATCATATTCTTCCTCAGAAAAAACTTTTTTCTCTTTTAGAGCACGATAGGGAACACATATTTCAGGGGATTCTGAATTATTAATAGTTTTATAATAAAATTCATTTAATAATACATCCTTTCCATACCAAAACGAAAGAACGTCGTTCGCCCAAGTTACTTTTAAATTCAAATCAACGATGCAAATCCCGAACCCGGCAGCTGAAAATGTATTCAGCAGGTCAGGGAATAATTTATTATCCAGGTTCAATGGTGTCCTGATGCTCACTCAATATTATATTTTTTAATTTTTGAGTATAAGGTTTTTTTACTCATACCGAGGATATTGGCACTTATATCCCTATCCCAATTATTCTCCTTGAGCACAGCCTCGATGTGAATCTTTTCTATCTCTTCTGAAGAATATTTGGCAAGCGGCTTCTCAAGTTGAGTCCCAATGTCACCCTGGTCTTGAACTTTAGTTTGGGATGACGGATAAAAATTATAATTAAAATGTTTTGGAAAAATTGTTTCACCATCGCAGAATATCAGACTTCGTTCGATCAAATGTTCAAGCTCGCGGATATTCCCTGGAAATTGATGGGTTAAAAGGAATTTTTCTGCTTCTTCAGACAAAATCTTTTGAGACCTAGATTTTGATTTTAACTTCAAGAAATAGTTTGCCAATTGAATGATATCTTCTCTTCTTTCGCGTAACGGAGGGGCAACTAAAGTAATTACATTTAATCTGAACAGCAGATCCTGCCTGAATCTCTTTTCTATTGATTCCTGATCTAGATTTTTATTCGATGCTGCAATTATTCTAACATCCGATTTACGGGTGCTGAGACTGCCGATCCGTCTATACTCACCGGCTTCAAGAAATCTTAAAAGCTTTGGTTGAATTGCAAGAGAGAGTTCACCGATCTCATCTAAAAAAAGACTTCCACCGTTTGCTATCTCGACTAAACCGAGCTTGGTATTTTTTGCATCGGTGAATGAACCTTTTTCATGACCGAATAATTCACTCTCAAATAAAGTGTCAGGAAATGAAGCGCAGTTCAATGTAACGATTGGTTTTGTTGCTCGCGGACTAACAGAGTGAACATATTTCGCTAAAAGTTCTTTGCCGGTTCCAGTTTCACCCTGTATTAAAATTGGGAGCTCAGAATTTGCTGCTCTGCTTGCTACTTCTAATAGCTGTTTGATAGATGGACTATCCCCGATTATATTTACTCCCTTAAGTTGCTCGATCTCTTTAGACAGGACTACGTTGTTTGTGAGTAGATTTTTTTTCTCGATACTCTTCTCAACAATTTGAATCAGCTCGTCCATTTGAAATGGCTTGCTGATGTAGTCGTAAGCTCCGAGCTTCATGCATTGAACAGCTGTATTAACATCGGCAGAGCCAGTCAGCATGATCACTTGTGTGAAAGGTGTGTTTGAAGATGCGAACTTTAAAACTTCAATTCCTGATACTCGTGGAAGGTTTAAGTCAAGCAACAGAATATCATATGGAGATGCTTTAAGTTTATAAATTGCATCATCTCCGGCATTGACTGTATCACATTCATAGTCTGATGCGACTAACTCCTCTTTTATTGAGTCAGCAATTTGCTCGTCATCATCGCAAATGAGGATAAATCCTCTCTTTAAATTCGCCATATGTGCTCCTATTGGCGAAAATATAAAAAGAATTTTCCAAATCTACACAGTTTATTTTCAATTAAAATAACGCTGCAATCTACACAGCTTTGGCTAAAATGAAGTCATTTTCCTTTTCACGGACTGCCTGTAATCTTACCATGTATTTTATCTCATCAAACTGGTAGACAAAAGGTTCTATAGTTTTATGATTTTGTTCTCTGACGAAATTAATCACAGCATTTTGTCTAACATCATCGACTTTTATCATTTCAAAACTTTCGAAATTTTCCTTGGTCACGAGTTGCTCGATAAGTATAAAATCGCCAACTGATAATTCGGATTTATCAATAAACTGTAAATTCAAATCGAGAGTTTTATCATAAATGAATTTGAAATCTTTGCATTTCAAAAGATAAGCTTCATCGATGATTTCGCCATAGGTATGGTCATCTTTTTCTAACATGATTTTATACCCGTCCATATAGTAAAGATTGTGGTCGCCGTTTTCCGAAAAAATGAAAGTCCCTTGATTAAATTGTCTGGCAAGCAAACTCATTGTCTTCAAATTCGGTTTTAATATAAAGAAGGAAATTTCTGGTGTATTAACCGGTTCTTTGAAATTAATCAGCCACCGTCCTTGAAATTTGATATAATTCAGTCCGAGCCGTTGAAGTTCAATTTCGAATTTTTTTACTTCAATTTTTTGAGATTTGCTTTTCGGAATATCGATACCCTGTAGGGTTAAAACTCCAAACCCAACCTGCTTGAAGTAATGAATGATCTTTTTAAGCGAGTGATTTCCTAAAACATGTGCTTCCTGAGATTGGATGGATTTGTAATTCCTGCCAATTAATTTTGTTAGATTGTTATTGCTCATTTTCTTTCTCCTTTTTAATTCAATTATAATTTTAAGAAGACAAAAAATGGTATCATTTAATGATACTTTTTTGGTAACTACTCAGCAGCCACATAAATTGTAATTCAAAATATGCCACTGCCGAAGGCATCCCTACGGGAAAAGACATTCACCCCGCCTGCCAATACATAGCCTGCCCATTCATAGCCTGCCCCTTCATAGCTATGTTGTGGCGGGCTATTTTGTGGCGGGCTATCTCGTGGCAGGTTGGATATACATTTTTAATATTCGTTTCGTGATCCAACAGATTATCCAACGGGGCGGGGACACAATCCGCCGAGGCAGACACTAAGTTTTACTAATAAGTTCTTTGTGCCTGCACACCGAAGTGATTAAGTTCAACTAAGTTTCGGCACACAGGTGTGTTTCTTAGTGCCTTTGTGCCTTAGTGGCAAAAAAAACATCAGTGCTGAGTAGTTACCTTTTTTGGAACTATAGGAATGATCTGTGAACTACCTTTTTAAGGGGATGATCGACGGGAATCATTTTCAATAATTTGAAATAACTTCTTTTGCAAGACGAATAACCTCTTTCTTTAGTTCCAACGGTTCAAGAACACGAACGCCCTGCCCGAAAGAAATAACCCATGTAGCAGCTTCAGCTAGTGAATTAACTGTGGCTTCATAAATTATCGAGCCATCGCCGCAGTCCGTGATTTTTTGTGTTTCGATATATTCACGTTCTTTTATGAAATCTGCCCATTTTTTTGAGAACTTAATCTTTATATCGTAATGCTCCTGACCAACCCAGCTGCGCAGTGAAAATCTAAACATCGAATCGATTTTTTCATTTGAAATGGGTGTGAAGCTTTTTGTTGTCAATTTTACCGCTTCGATTTTGGATAGGATATATTGCTTCATGATGTCGTCGTTAATTGCAAGAATGCGCCAGTCATTACCCGATTGAAATATCCGTATCGGATTTATCAGTACATCTTTTTTCAAAACGTCCGCCTTCGAATGATAATTTATTGCGAGTGCTTTCGAAAGTTCAATTGCTTCCTGGATTTGTATTATCAGACTGAGTGATTTCACTCCATGTTTTTTTATGAGAAGGGAAGTCGCTTTATCATGGAAAGATTCTGAATAGGAAAAACTGATGTATTCGAGGATAAGCTCTTTTAATTTTCCCTCAGATATTTTGGATAAAATACTAATTCCCTTTTTCTTAGAACTATGAATGTCGATACCTTGAGAACGAATTTCACGTAAATCTCGTTTGATCGTAAGCTCTTCGACTGCGAATTTATCAGCAAGATCGAAAGTGGAATAAGAATTCTTTGATGAGATTGCATTCCCAATGATTTCAAGTTGACGCTTTATTTTCTTTTTGTACTCGGACATATCCTACACTAAAATGCAAAAACAATTGATAAAACTAAATGAGTATCTTGATATACTACCAACCTGCCCGCCAGGTTGAGATTGCAGAGGCAGGCGGGTTTGCTTGCAGCATGTATAGTTAATTCGTTGAGTTATTAATTATCAGTAACTCACCCTAAATCCCTCTCTTAAAAAGAGAGGGACTTTGA
>JAHJVF010000027.1 GCA_018828505.1 Bacteroidota bacterium
CTTTTCTATAGACGAAGGGATGATATTATTTTTTCGTATTGATAGTAAAAATAACAAACCCTAAGAATTTTACCTGTCTACCTGCC
This sequence comes from Bacteroidota bacterium, assembly GCA_018828505.1. Lineage (GTDB taxonomy): Bacteria > Bacteroidota > Ignavibacteria > Ch128b > Ch128b > JAHJVF01. The sequence goes on from JAHJVF010000027.1 coordinate 87, forward strand.
TGCGGCAGGCAGGCCGACAGGTAGATAGGATTTCGTTTTAGAAATTTAGGTTATAATTTTTCCGAATTAGAAGCTAGGTATGATGCTACCCCTTCTGTCGTAGCTTTCATCCCTATTGAGCCTTTTTGCCAGCCGGCAGGACAGACTTCGCCGTACTGTTCAAAATGTTGAAGTGCATCAACTATTCGAAGCATTTCATCAACATTTCTGCCGAGAGGCAGATTATTGACAACCTGGTGCTGAACGACTCCATCTTTATCAATTAAGAACGAAGCACGGAGTGCAACGCCATCCGGATGTTCTACACCGTATGCTTGAGTAATAGTATGCTTTACATCAGCAACCATTGGAAATTGAACCTCGCCAATCCCACCTTTATTAACCGGAGTGCTTCTCCATGCGTGATGTGTGAATTGGGAGTCAATTGAAACACCTATTACCTGAACACCTTTTTCTTTGAATTGTTTGAATCTGTGGTCATGTGCTATTATTTCGGTCGGACAGACGAATGTAAAATCCAACGGCCAGAAGAATAACACTACATATTTTCCTTTTAGATCTGATAATTTGAAATCTTCTTTTATCGTTCCATCGGGCATAACTGCCGGAGCTGTAAAATCTGGAGCTTTGTGGGGGACTAATACGCTCATTAAGTTTTTCCTTTCATGATTTTTTCTAGTTTTTGTTTATGAGCCTGCTCTAACCCGCCTGCCTCTCCGCCCACAGCATAGCGGGCAGGAAAGGTCGTTTTACAGATTTTCTGATTAAATTTTAATCGATATTTGAAATATTCTTTCATCAATTATACCTTTTTAGATTCGGCTCATTTATCGATAGTTCTATACCTGTAATCCATTCAGGATTAAAATTCTGTATAATATTCAGAATTACGATGCTGGAACTAAAACAAATAATTTACAAAAGAGTTCCAGAGGTTTCGTGAGTCTATACTTTCGGCAATCTTTCCATAAAAGAACTATTACTTAATACAGCAAACGAATCAGAATCCCTCAAAGCATTGAGAGTTTGACAATTCATATAACTCATACAGCTTCTTAATCCGTCGGATACGGTGTCAATTACATTTTTAACAGCGCCTTTATATGGAACCATCGTTTCATCCCCTTCAATGAATACATTTTTAAGCTTTACACCGAAACTTGCACTGCCGCGGTATTTTTTCCAGAGTTGTCCACCGTATTTGATCACTTCACCCGGTGTTTCTTTTGTACCCGCAATCATTCTTCCAAGAATCACAACATCTGCTCCGAGACAAATCGCCTTTGCAATATCACCCGCGTTTTTTATGCCGCCATCTGCGATAATGCTAATATCTAATTTGTTCTTCTCTCGTTGGAAGAAGACGTTCAGAATAGAAGAAACCTGACCAATTCCAATACCGGTTTGAATGGAAGTTGTACAAACGCTTCCATTACCAATCCCAACTCTGACTGCATCTGCACCGGAATCAACAAGCGATTGCAGTGTAGATCCGTGTGCAACATTCCCAACAATTACTTTAACCGGAAATTTTTTCTTTATTTCTTCTGTCTTTTGCAGAACGTAGGTATTATTTGCATTTGCAGTATCGATACAAATCAAATATTTCTTTGCTGCCAACTTTTCGAGGATAGAATCTGGCGTGTCGAGTCCAATTGAGACAGCGATTATTCCTTTATTCTCTTCCCCATTATTTAATAATGAATCAAGTGAAGAATCAAATCGGTTCAGAATTCCTATCGCACCAAGATTTGTAAGTTCCTTGCACATTTCGATTCCGGTAACCGTGTCCATAGGACTAGAAAGTACCGGGACATTTAATTTATGTCCAAGAAATTCTGATCCAATTTTTATATCTGATCGAGATTTCAGCTGCGAAATTTTCGTTGGTATGAGACTTATATCATCATAAGTTAATGAGTTTACATTATTATTTAACTCATCTTTTGAATAGATTTTCATTCATTCTCCAAAATACTTTTATTCACATAAACAATTTAAATTCACACCAAATCTATGTAAAATTATACACACAAAACCCTGACTTCCAATGTCTCATTAATAGACACAGAAGTCAGGGTTCCATTCTAATCCTGTCTTGGTTAAGCAGGAATTAACGCATTGATCTAGAAAATCAGTTCAGGAATTATCTATTTGCAATTTCAGAACTGGTTTTTCCAGTAACGCTCAAAGATTTTGCTACAGAGAAACTTGATTTTGTACCAGTTGCTTTGTTTCCGACAAATGTCAAAGTCCATGTACCGAGATATTTATAATAACCGGTTCCAGGAATTTGACACTCGAACTCTTCATTCTTGAGTACGAGTGTATTGCCTGCGTTGTATGTGAGCGACTCCCCGCGTGGGTTTTTGACTTTAACGCTCACCATGACGACATCATCAGTGATGCAGAACGCATAAAATGCCCGGCCATAGTCTCCGCCAACTAAAGTAACCGGCTGTGCACTCAAATTGAAGTTGGGTGGATAATCTGTCGGACCTGGATCAACCGGATTGCTCTCTTCTTTTTTACAACTTGAAATAATAAGGGTGAAAAACAGGGTAGCAACAAACAGAATGTACATTAATTTTTTCATAAATGAATTCCTTTTTTGTTTTTTCAAATTTAAATTAAATACATTTATTAATAATGTCAATTTTTTACATTAAAGAATTTTTGAATCATTTTTTGCAACTATTCAAAAACCTGATTCCGAATCATTTTCTTTAATTCCCATGGAGCTTTTTCACCACCAAGAAATTTATGAA